>NZ_JADQAL010000046.1:0-17836 GCF_022129275.1 Psychrobacter sp. Ps3 | reverse complement strand
CGACATTGTAAATAGTATCAATGAGTTACAATGTGGCTTATCCCGAACTGGGGTTCTTAATAGATAACACTCTGCAAATAATTGTGTATTTAACAGCTCTAGTGGTCTTTGAAGTAAGATGTGCTTATCATTTATAAAGTAAAAGCATTAGCAAATCGTTAATGAAAGCAAACAAAACCCTCATACTAGTCCAGTTATTTATTATTAAAATTAAAAGTACATTCAACTTAATATTTAATAAATAGCATGGCTAATAGTTTTGGCCTAACCACAGTGAGGAGATTGACATGGACCAGTTACTAAGTCAGTTACTAAGTCAGTTACTAAGCAAGAAATTACTAGTAAGTAAGCTTACGATGGCTCTATTAGCAAGCACAGTTGTACTAACGGCTTGCAGCAATGAAACTGAAGAAAGAACGGATACCGAAGCGAGCGAAACAGTCTCAAATGACACTACTATAGAGTCTAGCGAAATGACTCCTGTTCATACGGATGAGGCTACAACGACCACTACGACTTCTACAGAAGATGAGGATGCTGAGGCGTATTACTCTACGGTAGGCGGGGCAGAGGATGAGCAAGAGGTTGATGATACAGTCTACGTCAATGAAAATAACTCAAACTTAGATCAAACCCCCGCAGATGGCGTGCAATAAATGATGAATAATATACAATTATAATAAATACATGATAAATACAGCGGTAACTGAACTATCCATTCATCAGATACTCGCGCTTAAGTAAAAACAAGCGAAATTATAACTGCTTTCGCTTGTTTTATAGTTGAAGGCTCTTAGCTTAGAACTTAGCACCCTTGTCTTTAAGGTACTAGCAATTAAAATGAGCTGAAGCTACTGTAAATCAGACCTTTCTAAATTCGCTAAAAACGCTGCAAACCCTTCTTTTGCGCGAGCTTGTAAGCGGCTGCTAGTAGTTACTCGCACCTTGTTACTCCAAGTGATGGCATAGCCTAGGTTTTCAAATCTCTTTACCAAATCGACATCTTCGTGGCAAGCTAAAGGGCTAAAGCCGCCAACGGCGAGGTAGGCTTCACGATTAAAGCTGAGGTTTGCCCCATGGATGTGACGATGACCCATGATGTCTTGATAATGAGCCTCATAAGCTTGTTGTGTCTGACTGCTTAAATGTGCCCAACTATTGACACTGACTACCCCGCAGATCATGTCGGTCGGCTGCTGCTGAATATGAGCCATTTGCTGCGTGAGCCAATCTGCAGATACCATTGAATCTGCATCGGTACAGGCAAGCCAATTCGCACCGTTGGCAATAGCATGACAAAGCCCTAAGTCTCGCACTCGTCCCACACAGCGATAGTCACAAGTCAAGTATTCAATCTTGTATTCAACTTGGGCACTTCTGATCAGACTAAGCGTCTCATCAGTGCAGCTATCTAGCACTACTAGGGGATAGGCAATAATAGTGGAGGGTAATTGTTCAATAGCGAGTTGAACTGAGGTCAAACAATCCATAATAGTTGACGCTTCATTATGAGCCGGAATCACAATAGCAATTTTTATGTCGTTGACGATTTTGCTAGTTATCATGCTTTGACCCAACTCATTATATTAATTGTTCTTGCATAGCGATGGTTTGCGCAGAGCGCTGCCAAACGTCTAATAAAAAATCACTGTCTACTATTTGGCTTTGATGGGTAAAAGCTAGACTTTTCTCTATATTAAACGCTTGCTGTAAACGCTGATGTACCGTTTCGCCAGTCAGCGCAAAGCCCTCGATATCGTAGCGCCAATGACAACACAGCAGCGTACCGCCGGCAGCAATGTTTTGCTGAATCCATTCAATGACTGTATTGAGCGTACGGGCTGATAAATAGTATAAAACCTCGCTAATCACGATTAGGTCGTAGGGTGGTCGATGAGAGGGCGCATCGGCAAGCTGTAAGATGGACGGAGCGGGTAGACCCTCGTTTTGTAGTGCTAATAACACATCAGGAATCACGCCTTTTAGCACCTTGGCGTTAGGAGCCTCTATTAAGCGCTGTCTGGCTAGCTGCACGGCGCTGTGATTGCCATCTATACTGAGCAGAGCCTGACAGCGATGAGTTAATAGCTGGCTAAATACCCCGTTACCGCAGCCAAGCTCAATAGCATTGGCATATGTGTCTTGCGGTAATATCGCAAGACACATATCGCGTTTACGCTGTTCATACCAGCGCGTTTGATACTGCCACGGGTCGTCACTGTCGCGGTACAGCGCCTCAAAATATTTCTCTACATAGGCAGGAGATTTTACGTTGTCACCTGAAGGCGAGGCGTTAGGCGCATCACTCATATAGATAAACCTCCCAAGGTTGGCTGACTCTGGCAATGGTGTGTGCCGATAGGATAGGCGGATTACCGGTACTTGTATCACTCTCGATTTGACTCTTAAAACAAGCGATCGCTTCGGTTTTGCGTTGTAATTGCTCAGCGCTCAAGTCGACTCTAACCGCGCGGCTCCACGGAATACGATTATCGGCAGGCTCAGCCCAGTGCCAAGCCCAAATTAATACTTGATAACAAGCTAATTGCTGTTGTTTAGCAAATGTGGCCACGACTTGTCCTGTAGCTTCATGATCAGGATGACCGTCATGTACGAAAGGCGTCACTAGAACATCGTCAGGTTGGATAATAGCAGCTAGTTTTTTATAGAACTGTGCCTGCTGAGCGAACACCTCACCATCCGTCAAATCTAGGCTAATAATCGTGACCTGATGATCGATACCTAACACTTTAAGCGCTTCTAGACTCTCTTGTGGGCGGATGGTATTGAGTTTTGCTGGGGAGTAAATCTGCGAATTAGGATGACTTTGTGTGCCGTTGGTCACATGTACCAATATAATATGATTACCATTGGCGGCAAACTGTTGTAGTAGACCGCCGCAGCCCAGAATTTCATCATCAGGATGGGGTGCAAAAATACACACTCGCTGCTGTGAAGAGAAGTTAGTAGCCACGTCTAGTCGCGGCATGTTATGCAGCCCTGCCCAATTCTGCCAAGCGTCCTGACTGGTGCCGTCACCTGTAATGATGCGGTCACCAACAATAGGATGAATATTATTACGACTATCTTCTAAAGCGTCATCGTTATTCAACATTATAGTTGCCATAAGCTTGCCTGCTTAATCAAATCGTTTTTACATAAGGAGTGTGTGGACGCACCAGCTAGCTTACCGATCTGTTGCCAGTCAAAAGCGCCGTGACTTTGGCGAATAAAGACAGGCAGATCTGCTGCTAATCTTGCAAAATGCGCATTATTACAAAATGGCGCTGCACCTAAAGCCTGTCCAGTGACTTCTATGACTTGCCGCGCTAGTTGCTCGACGTGCGCTCTTAACTGACGAATAGCTAGCTCATGACTGCTTTGCGGCTGAGTATCCAGCAGCTCAGCAATATGATAAAAATAGTGCTGAGTGACTGCTAATGCTGTACTGACTTGTCCTAAATACATAGCTTTATAATCGTTTGGTTTTTGTTGATAAGCCGTTATCAAGTAACCAGCTATTACTGCGCTTGCCCCATACCAACAAGCTGCAACGCCAGCGGCTCCATGCCAAAAACCCACTCGATCTAAATAGGCGTCTGCCGTGCCTACGTTATGGGCTGTCACCTCATTGAATTGGATAGTAGCGGTATCAGTCGCTTGCATGCCTACCGCTTGCCATGCGCTGTTATCAATACTAATGCCTTGTTGATGCATATTTATGATCAGCAAACAGGACTGACCCTGCTCGTCGCGATAAGTGAGTAAGCCGTAATCGACACTATTAGCACCAGAGCACCACGCTTTTGTGCCGCTCACTTTACCTTGCTCATAGCGTATAGGATCAGGATGACCTTCTGCTGCCCACACTGCCCATAACCCTTCAGTTGTCTGATCGTAGCCAATTTCACGTAAGATACTTAAAGCATCTAAATGCGATTCGAACCATTTGGCAATCGTTAAATCAATCCCTGCGACGTACGCCAAAATCTGCCAGCGAATTAAAGTGTTCGATGAGCGACTATTTGTATTAGAGGCACCACTTGCTGGATGCGGGATTCTATCGCTATAAGTGACTAAAGTGCTTAAGATGTCATGACGTAACTCATCACTTAAACTAAAAGCGTTCGTAGCTTGCCTATTAGCGAGTATGATATTTTCTATACTGTCTTTAATCGCTAATAATAAGGGGGTTTTTGGCTCTGGCGCTAGCATGAAAATCTCCTAGTTATCATTGTGATTCAGGTAGTTCGCTTTGTTCAGGACTCAAGCTTTGTGTTTGCTGCCCGTTATCCTTATATAAGTCATCTAAAAAGCGTTGTTGCCAAGCTTGCAAGTCATCTCGCTGTAGCCCTTGCAGTAGTTTTTGATAGCGAAGTTGTCGCTCGCCAAGTGGCATAGTCAAAGCTACTCTTAATCCTTGAATGATACTTGCAGGTTGTAGCGGATCGATAATGACTGCATCTTGCATTTGCTCAGCTGCTCCTGCATAACGTGAGAGCAATAACACCCCAGGGTCATCAGGATTTTGCGCTGCGATATACTCTTTTGCCACTAAGTTCATACCATCTTTGAGCGAATTGACCCAGCCAACATCACTTTGCAAAAACAGCATCATCAAAGCCTTGTGATCTAGTACCTTTTCACTATAGTCAATCGCCTGCCAGTCAGTCATCGCTCTATTAGTTTTGTAAGTTTTAGGATCAAAGCTATCTGTCTTACCCATGCTAGTTGCAAGCTGCTGATTGGCCTTAGCAATAGCTACTTTGACCGTATCGTAGAGATGCTGGTAAGCGGGTAAGTCTAAGCGGCTAGGACAAGCAATTTGTTTTAATTGTAGCTGGGTTTGATAACTGGGGTATTGCTGCAAAAAAGAGCGATACGCCGAAAAACGCTTCAATAGTCCTTTTGAATAATCAATCCTATCTACCGCGATAATCTGCTGAGCCGCAGGCTTTATAGGAGTTTTAAGGTTATTCGATTTATCGGCAGATAATGAAGGCGACCACAAATGCCCGACCTGTTGCTGTATCTTTGTGACGTTGACGCCGATGGGGTAGGCATTAACTATTAACGAATGCTCAGGTTTTATATCTAACTGAATTAGCAACTCTTTGACAGCTGGTGTATAGGCGCTAATAAAACTATCCTTTGTCGCTAAGATATCTTTAGGTACGTGGGTTAAAGGGTTGTTTGATAATAAGCGCCGGTTTAAGTAATGTTGTAAAACCGCTAAACAGTTGGCCTTATCATGCTCAGTCTGTGTACCGAGCACATCATAATGGGCAAGGTGATGGATCAGCTCAGCACTTTGGTCAAGCTGTTGCCAAAACGCTAGGGGAGCAAATGGAATGTGTAAAAAGAAGCCTATACGATTAGTGATACCCAGACTTCGGCAATGGTAGGCCACACTCAAAAAGTGATAGTCATGTACCCAAATCACATCATCAGGCTCAATCACTTGTTTGATTTTATGAGCAAAAAGCCGATTCACCTCTTGGTAACCCTGATAGTCATCAGCAGCTTGGTTCATGAGTTCAGGGCGTTCATGCAATAACAACCACAGCACACTATTGGCAAAGCCGCAGTAGAATTGCCGATATTGCTCACTGGTGAATGCTGTGGTCATATAGGTCAGAGAAGTGTCGGCAAGTAACCGCTCAGTATCTGCTGAAGCTTTATTTTTATTACTGCTAAACTCATTGTCAGTACCGTCATTGTAGCTCTCGGTAATGTCACCATTCCAGCCCATCCAGATAACGGAGTTTCCTTGTAAAATATCTTGCAATGCTACCGCAAGCCCCCCTGCCATAGGTTGGTTGTCGGGCGTTTTTACACGGTTAGATAAGACAATTAAGCGGCTCATATCACTGACCTCCTATTGTCTGTACTAGTGAGGAATTAACGTCTGCTATAGCAAACGATGGAGCATAGTAGGTTTGGCAAAATCTTAAAAAGCTGCTGAGTAAAACGGTGACCTCAAAGATATCATTAACGCGATAATGGGCACAGCTCGTTTCACTACCCACTTTAATACCCATGCCTTTTACTTTATGATCTTTTCCTGTTGAGCTACATACCTCCTGTACAGCGATAAAACCTGCTTCATCAGTAACATCATCACCGATAAAGATAGGGCAAAGCTCATTATTAGCGATCACTTTTTTTAGTAAGCTGACAATCGCGGCACCCTTATTAGCGCCTTTTGGTGCTATCTCCCAGACATATTTGCCAGGTTTTAATTCCCAATCAGAGTAGTTTTTTAAGGTGTTTGTCGCAATGTTATAAGCTATATCCGCCAAAGCCGGATTTTTTCGAAAATGAAGAGCGACAGAGTAAGGTTTATCTTCTATACTCAGATCGCTATAAGGATAGCTAGATCGGATGATATCTTGCTTTATTGCAGCAAGCTCAGTGCTATTAACGTAGGCGATATCGGTAGCATTCAAGCTTTTCTTATCGTCGCTCATAGTACTGGCATCAGTAGTACTATTATAAAAAGTTATTTCTAGTCCGTGAGTAGCAGCAATCGGTAGCATTAGAGGGGAGAGCATTTGCTTAGCTTCAGCAAGGCTACGTCCGGTGATGATAGCGATTTTAACGCCGCAGCTCTGTATCTGTTGTAACAGCTTTATCGTTGATTGGGGGATAACACTGTCTTTGGGATCTAAAGTGAAGTCTGCCAAAGTACCATCTAAATCCAAAAACAAAGCGTAATTTTGCTGAGCGGATAAATAATCAGCAAAGTGTTCTGGCTGAATATAGCTAGGTAACTGTTTCACGCAAGAGTTGGTTAAAGTCACCTTTTCTCCTTAATTTAGTGAAGAGCTATACTTTGGTTTAGACTGCTTTATCAGTTGGCTCGAATGACAAGTTTGCCATAAACATCCCCGTTCTCCGTTAGTGATGATAACTAGTTCTTTATAGTTTCTGTAATTTATAAACTACTGATTACAAAGATAATATTTATAGTTTTAAAACAATGTTTAAAAAAACTAAAGTATCGTTGTTGGATACAAGCTATCAGCTACACATAAAAGCATTAAAGATAAAAAAGCTGCCTTTTGCATAAGCAGAAGACAGCTTTTATCTAGGGGCTGTAGTAGATAAGGATTAAATATCACACCATTTTCTCAAGGTTTTCAGCTGATTAGATGGTGAGCCATAGTTGAATCTAAACTGCACTTTGCCCTAACCATATTTAGCTAAATCTAACCCCTATCACCGTATATATAGTTAATTTACTTTAAAACAGATACAGCACCACTGGTATTATCTTTTGTTGCGTGCTGTGCCTACACCGACAGAGTCTATGCAAAGTAAATACCAGTAGCATATGGCAAATAGTATCTTGCATGCCAGTTTTATTTAGAATTGACTATAGCTAAATGCTCCTCTCACTCATTCAAATAAAGCTCAGCCATGCTATCCAGCTCGGTTTTGACCGCTTTCCAATGCGGCATAACTTGCGACAGCAGTCGCCAAAACCGCTCACTGTGGTTGTGCTCTTTGATATGACACAGCTCATGCAGTATCACGTAGTCGATACATTCTTTAGGGGCTTTCACCAAGTGTGGATTGAGGATTAAGTTACCTTGAGCCGAGCAGCTGCCCCATTGTTTTTTCATGGATAGTATCCTAAAGGTGGGCGGGTTATGCACCCAATCAGCTTGCGGCAAGACAGCGGCAAGGCGCTCTGCAAATATTGTTTTAGCTTTAGTTTGATACCAAGCATCTAACAGTGTCTTAACTTTAGCCGCTCGGTCGCTACCACTGGTATCATCAGCAGCATTGCTACTATGAGTCAAAGTTACGGTCAGCTTGCCACGAATCAGTTTTACATTAGCAGCTTGCTCAGGGTCGACAAGTACTTTGAGCACGTACCTGCGACCCAAATAAAACTGAGGCTCACCACTGACATAGCGTTTTGGCAGCACGTCAGTTTTTTGCTTGGCAAAGTCTTGCAGGTGCTGCCATATCCAGCGCACCCGTTTTTGCACTGACTGATAAATAAACTCATCTGTCACCTGCATCGGCACACTGACCACCACCCGCTGATCCGGATACACCTTAATACGTAGCTTACGAGCTTTGTCTTTCCGTATCACCTCATAGCTGATTTTGTCTTGACCGTAGTAGAGGTGATGCTGCGTATCATTAGATCTAGTAAGCGTACTATTGCTAGGCGCGCTATGGTTAGACACACGAGTAGCAGACACGCCATTATTGCTCACTGTCTTATGCTTGGGTCGGTTTGCCATGACTAGTGACTCCGAGAGATACCATGGCGAGTGATACGGATCACTTCATCAGACAGCTTCTTGGCATTGTCGGTACCGATGGCTTTGAACAGTAGCTTTAGTAGCCCAACTTTGATGTCTTTTTCCATCTGTGACGGGTTTAAGGAGTTGACTGCTACCGCTTTATCGACAACGTCATCAATAGCGTAAGCGAAGCTAACGAGCGTGTCCTTGTCTAGGCCGTTTTCTTCTAGAAGACTTGGATCAAATAAGTGCTTGAACAGTCCATAATAGGCTTGTGCATGTTTGTTATGCTTACCTGACTCATCGATAAACTCGTTTGGCACATCAGGCACTTTGCGAGCTTTAACGTCTTGCTCAAAGCCTGCGAACATCATGTACTGCTTGACTGGTGCATTAAACATGGCTTTGGCGTCCTCAATGGCTTTTTTGAGCAGCTTAGAGAAGTGCTCTTGCGCATAAGGGTCGTCAGCTAAATCCTCTTCAATCATCTTAGTGACACGGCTGGTGATCTTGTCCGTTTGGTTACGCGCTTCGTCATCACTTAGTGCTTCAGGTTTGATGTCCTTGCCCATATTGCCAACAAGATACGCGCCTTTAGGCTCTCTGACTTCTATACCTGCGATATGCTTGTTGAGCAGGCTACGAATGTCATCCTCGAACTCATCAAAGTTGATGGTCTCATTGGCATCTTCACGCGCCTGTTTACGTAGCTGCACAAAGGCTTTTAAGTCTTTTTTATAACGCTCTCGCTTACCCTCAAAAAAGCTGTCTTTAAAGTAGGAGGCCGATTGTAGTGCGACTTTCATCACATTAGCAAACTCAGTTAACGCGGCATAAAAATCATCGCGCTTCTTTAGGCGCGTATCGACGAATGTGCCCTCTCGCTCTTCTATTTTAGGTGATAACGACTGACGCAGGGCGTTGCCATCTTGTTTGTTGCTAACTTCAGAGAAAATACCCCAGACTTTTTTGTGTAGCATGGGCAGTTTTTTGTATTCAGAATCCATGGCATGGTACATGCCCGCCAAGTCTTCAATGTCAAAGCCACCTTGGGTACGCTCCGCTAGATCTTGATATTTTTCAATCGTGGTATCAAGCTCTTTTAGGATGCCACGATAATCAATGAGATAACCGAACTGCTTTTTGTTATGCAAGCGGTTAACGCGAGCAATGGCCTGAATCAAGTTGTGACTCTTTAGCGGTTTGTCGATATATAGCACGGTGTTTTTGGGTTCATCAAAGCCAGTGAGCAGCTTATCCACTACAATCATAATATCGGGACCAGCATCCTCACCAAAAGCATCGATGATGTCCTTGGTATATTGGGTATCGTCCATACCGTATTTGGGCGCGACGTTATTCTGCCACCAGTTTTGAACGATGTCTTTACTCTCGGCGTCGACGACGTCATGTCCTTCACGGGTGTCAGGCGGTGACATAGCCACGACTGAGCTGACCTTACCAATAGCGTCTAAAGCGTGCTTATAGCGAATAGCAGATACTTTTGAGTCACAAGCCAGCTGACCTTTTAGGCCTTGCTGCTTGAAGTTCTGAAAATGATCAGAGATATCATGGGCGATCAGTTCAATGCGGCCTTCAACTTGATAGACCTGTCCTTTTTTGGAAAACTTACGTTTGAGATCCGCTTTTTGATCGCTCGTCAGCTTTTGGGTGATACGCTCAAACCATTTGTCGATTGCGACATCGTTGGTATTGAGCTCAGGGATGCGCTCTTCGTAGAGTAGGGGCGTGACGGTTTTATCCGCTACAGCTTGCTGCATGGTATAGGAGTGAATGATGGTGCCAAATTTGTTTTCAGTCTTATCGTCTTTAAGCAGCGGTGTACCCGTGAAGGCGATAAAGGCGGCATTAGGCAGAGCCTGCTGCATACGGATATTGTTCTCACCGTTTTGGCTACGGTGACCTTCATCAACCAAGACAATGATATTCTCACTGGGGTTATAAAACTCATCATATTGCGCCGCTGCACCAAACTTATTGATGATAGAGAAGACAATACGCTCGTTACTCTTGCCGATCTTTTTGGCTAAGTCTCTACCCGATAGCGCTTTGGCTAGGCGGCGATCTTTATCACTCAGCGCCCCTGCTGAGATAAAGGTGCGGGCGATCTGGTTCTCCAAGTCTATTCGGTCGGTCACGACAAACACACGGCACTTGGCAAGATCCTCAAGCCAAATCAGCGCTTTGGATAAAAACACCATGGTAAAGGACTTACCACTACCTGTGGTATGCCAAATCACGCCACCCTCACGGCTTCCTTGCTCGTCAAAATTACTGATTCGCTTAACTAGGGCTTTAATACCAAAGACTTGCTGATAACGCGCTACGATTTTACCTGCTTTACTATCAAACAGCGTGTAGTAACGGGTCATGTCCAGCAGTCGATCTGGGCGCAGTAAGCTGATAATCAGCCTGTCTTGATCCGTTACAGCTAACTCGCCAGCATCAAGCAGTGATTGATATTCACGCTTATCATAAGCGCTACGCTGCGCAAATAGATGGTCGATTTGAGCGTCATCTAAGCGCTGGTTTTTTAAGCGATAAAACTCAGGCTCGCTGATTTCTTCTTCAATCCACTTAGACCAGAACTTTTCAGGGGTGCCGCAAGTACCGTATAAGCCCTCATGACCATTGATAGCGAGCAGCAGCTGACTGTAGGCAAATAGATGCGGAATGTACTTTTGCCCTTGATTGCGGATGTGCTGTGATATGGCTTGGCTATTAGTGGATTGGTGCGGGTTGTTTGAATCAGGGCGTTTGGCTTCTATGACCACTAGCGGTAAGCCGTTTACAAAGCAGACGATATCGGGGATGACATTGCCAGTCGCATCAGCGTTTTGCACGACCATCTCTTCGGTCACGTGATAGGCATTGTTTTCGATATGCTGCCAATCGATCAGCTGGATAGTCGGCGAGGCCTTTTTGCCATCGATAAATTCAGTGACGCTGATGCCATAGAGTAGGGCGTCATAGAGCGTCTCATTAGCACGAGTGAGTCCTAGGTTCATCGCAGGATTTAGTTCGCTGATAATCTTGTCAATACCAGCGTCAGACAGATGATGCTGCTGACCTTCAAAGGGGAAGGTTTGACGGGTCAAGTACTCACGTAATACAGGCAATAGCATCACTTGATTGCTGCTATTGGCTGGTGTCTGTAGACTTGAGCTTTTAGGACTGCGTAGCTGTAAGCATTCTTGCGGGGATAGATAGCGATAACCCAAATTCATGAGTAGGGTAAGGGCAGGAATCTTTGAGCTAAATTCTTCTTTGAAGTTAATGCTATTAGACATTCTGTTGTCCCTTTAGTGCATTGACAATCACAGGCGAAAACGCATCAAGCTTACCTTTTTTAGGTTCCGCCAACTCATCTATTATTATATTTATTAGATCATCATCTTCTATAGCATCCTCACCATATGTAAAAAGCATAGTATTGATAAGCATCCTTCTTTGTTCAATCAAAGACTTATTATCTAGGTTCAAAACACGAATAGTCTCTTTGGCGTCATCTGTTAAGCCCGTCACTCTACCACTGAGCTTAAACGCTAAGTCCGTCTCACACTCAGCGTCAAAAGGCGTTAGAGGCAGTGGTTGAGACCCATGAGCATTATCGCACTGATTGGGCGTTGTACAGCTGGCAACAATATTAGTGTAATCAAGACCTCTATTTGGAGCAATTCTTCTTGCTTCAACATGCTCATTCATCGTGTCACGACCGTCACCAGAAATGGGTTTGCAGCAATAAGCACACAAATAAAACTGCTCTGTGGTACAGGCCAAACGGATATCTTGTTTTATCTTAGAATTCAAATTATTATAGTTGTTTTGCTTATCGCGACGCTTAAACTGACGCAAGCTTGCTGGCTCAAAACCTGCCTGCTTATCTATTTTTCGCAAGCTGTAGCTCCTTTTTACGAAGCAGTAATCTTGCTTTAGCAAGCCCCATATTGTCTGCTGGCAGCTCGCGCTCTAGTGTTTGTATAAGCGCCTTGGCGTCATCGACGTCGCCATCTTGAATGGCATCTAATAAATCATTAAGCTGATCATTAATATCGGGGTTACGTACGTCTGTGTCCATCGCCTCGAGCAGTACAGTATTGACGTCTGCACCATATAAGGGCGGCAAGGCACCAATCTCACCATTGCTCAATAGGTAGACTAAGATGTCTTTTTGATCACTGATGACCAAAGGCGAGTGGGTACTAAGCACAATCTGACAATTGGGGAAAGTGTCGGTAAAGCGTGGTACAAGATTACGCTGCCAACTGGGGTGCAAGTGCATGTCCACTTCATCGATTAAGATGATGCCATCGCCTTGTAGCGGATCGTCCAAGTCAGGATTCATCATCGCTAAACGGCGGGCAATATCACCCACCAATGCCATCAGCGATTTCTCACCTTGCGAGAGCTGCATGACGTTTAGTGATTTGCCGTCTTTATCGATTGCCATATGTAATCGCGGTTTGCGCTGCACGCGGATATTGCTGAGATCAGGCATAAACGCGGTAATGGCAGTTCTAACAGCGGTTAGTTGTTTGTCTTCAATTCGACTGTCATTTATCTTATCTATATTTTTAAAATTTTCACGAAAAGTCGTTACTTCTTCAATGAATTTCGTCAACTCTTTTAAATTATTAATTCTTTCTTCAGTACTTAAATTTTCATCTTGACGCTTTCTTAACTCCTCCGCTTTTTTCTTATATATCTCTGTCAGCTCTTCTTGTCGTTTAACTTCTTGTATCTGTTCAGACCAAGAGTTTTCGCGATACCTGAGCCGCTCCTCATTCTCAATATCTTCGCGCTCACGGAACCATTCAAAAAACCGCCGAAAGTCCACACCTTGATTGAGCGCACTATCGTAGCCGTCTATTTGGTCAAAATTATGCTTGTTTCTGATCTTTAGGGGAATGTCTAAAACTGAACGCTCAACAGGGTAGTAAGCGATTAGTGGCAGACTGGCGTTGTCATTGTCGGTAAGCTGCTGCCGATAGCTGTCTACCAGTTTATTGAGCTGACTCAAAGCGCTAGATTTTTCGCTCTTGCGACCCTTACGTGTTTTGGCAAGTGTCCACTCATAGAGTGACAGCTCGCTATCATTGCTACTCTGAGCCTGATCGGATAGCTGTAATGTGATGCTGGCGGCGGGTGCATTATCGAGGATAGACAGTTCATTAATCGTATTGCCGCTGCCTTTTTCATTCCGCAAGCGCGCGACAAACCAACTGAGCGATGTTGCCAGTGCCTCTAGTATTGAGGTCTTGCCAGCACCATTGTTACCAATGAATATCGTGACGTTTGAAGGATGCTCAGCCGTGGGCGCAACGTCAACCTCAAGGCTATCAAAGCGTCCTAGATGATTGAGCGTAAGTTTTTTTATATCCATGAGTATATCCAGTCGCTTTTTTGTACTTTATAAGAACCCTTGTGGCTTGTCAGTATAACAGTCTGCTATTGTTTGTCGCTTTAAGTCGCCTATCCAAATAATAATAACATCCTGCACACACCGCACCGCTGATACCGACTGCCAAGCTGATCCAGATAGAAAGCCAAGTATTATGATCAAACATGAGTGGTATCAGCCCATACAAAAAACCGCTGATCATGGCAAGGGATAAACTCAGTTTACCTATTTTTTGTAAAATGACGAGGTAAATAAAAAATACCACATAGGCCAAGGTGTAATAAACATAAAAGGTCACTATAGTTCCTGCCAATAGAGTTATAACTATCCTGATATTTTCAAACAGCGTGGCATATCCCCAAAGCACGGTATCAAATGTAAAGATAGTATAAGCCAACGCCAAAAACACCGCGCCTACCAAGGGCGGTACAAAAAACTTGAGTAGCCATGCCAGCACTATGCGGTACCCCCATCTACCAAAACCCGTTTCTTACCCGTCAATAACACCTGCATCAACGCCTTTTTCTCTTGCTGCAAATCGGCAAGCTGCTGTTCCAGCAATTCGATTTCTTTATCGGCATTGGTTAATACCGCAGCGATTTTTTGTTGTTCTTCAAAAAGTAAAGGTAGTTTAAACTCCAATTGTTTAAGCTTACCAACAGGCAACTGCTTTAAAGCCGTTCCAGTTGATAAAGATTCGAATTTTCCTGTCACTCTCAAGTAATCAAAAAGCTGAAATAGAAATTTACCGTTTAGTTTATCTTTAGTATTTATTCTTACTAATTGCGCATTGATATTTGAGCCAATGTGTCGATCAGGAACTAACGCTACGTTACCAAGTTCACCTCTTGTCGAGAGTAAAATATCTCCCTTCTTCAAATGTCCCTTAGTTATTTCGCTATGTTGCTTGGGTGAAATGAATCTCATATCATTATCAGATATAGTACCCTTATCTAAATTATTGGCTCGTAGAAAAGGGATACCAGTATCTAAAAAATCAGCTTGTTTAGGATATTTGGCAGAATAGTTGCCATCGCTAATATCGAGTTTTAAATCGCCTAACTTAACTTCTTTCCACTCACCATCAAACGGCTTACCATTGTCATCAAGCAAACGCTTTTTACCAGTCAATAGCTGCTGCATCAACGCTTTTTTCTGCTGTTTGCTGTTTTCAATCAAACGCTCAGTGGTATCAATCGCTTTATCCCAAGTGGTTAGGATTTTAGCGATTTTTTGTTGTTCGGGTAGAGGGGGCTTAGCAATTTTTAATTTTTTTAACTCAGTTAAACTTATAAATGGCTGGTCTGAACCAATCGATTTTCTTGAAACAAATTCAAAAATAGCACTGTTTAAATAATAGTAATAAAAGTCTTTATCTAAGCCATCAGAATTGAAATCAATACGCCCAACTCTTTGATAAAGTATGCTTGGAACATCATTAGCTGTCAGCTTAACTAACTTAAGTTTCCCCTGCGTTATAGGGCGATTTAAAGCTAGCAAAATATCGTTCTCTTTAAGAACTATATCAGAATATGACTCAGTGTAACTTTCTGGCAAGTAGCTGATATTGTCCCACTTAACATAACCATAAGAAACGTTATCAATCTTTATAAGAGGGATGCCTGTTTTAGAGTATTCTGCAAGCTTAAAGCCAAATCCAGACTTAACAGAAAATAGATTACCGAATTTAGTTGAACTCCATCCATTAGGCACCATAACTAAGCTCCTTAAGATAGTTATCCATCTCAGTCTCTAAGCTGGCAAGCTCAGCTTTCAGTGCCAAACGCTGCTCACGTACCGCCACAAGATCAATCTCTGCCTCAGGCTCAAAGGTATCGACATAACGGGGAATATTGAGGTTAAAGTCGTTCTCTTTAATCTCATCAAGGCTGGCAACATAGGCGTATTTATCGACAAACTCACGGTTGCTATAGGTCTCAATGATTTTTGCTAAATTCTTATCAGTCAGCTTGTTTTGGTTCGAGCCCGATTCATAATCCGAACTGGCATCGATAAACAGTACGGTGTCATCAGCTTTATTCTTCTTAAACACCAATATCGCCGCAGGAATCCCCGTACCAAAGAACAGCTTTTCGGGTAAGCCAATCACCGTATCGAGCAGGTTTTCCTCAATCAATTGCTGACGGATTTTGCCCTCACTTGAACCACGGAATAGTACCCCATGCGGCACGACCACACCCATACGCCCTGTGTCGTTTTTTAGCGTTTCAATCATATGCGTGATAAACGCATAGTCGCCCTTGGTCTTGGGCGGCAGACCACGATGAAAGCGACCATGCTCATCATCGGCGGCATCTTCATAACCCCATTTGCTCAGTGAGAACGGCGGGTTGGCGGTAACCACATCAAAGCGCAGTAGCGATCCCTTATCATCAAGCAGCAGCGGATGACGCAAGGTGTCGCCCCATTCGATACGGTGATTGTCTTCACCATGGAGGAACATATTCATTTTCGCCAGTGCCCACGTCGAGCCAATCGCCTCTTGCCCAAACAGCTCATAATTCTTTGTGCCTGAGTTTTTACGTGCCATTGCCCCGCACTTAATCAGTAGCGAACCTGACCCGCAAGCAGGATCGCATATCGCATCGCCAGCGACGGGGTTTAGAATAGTCGCAAGTAGGGTAGACACCTCAGGCGGGGTATAGAACTCGCCCGCACTGGCGCCCGCATCAGCAGCGAAGTGCTTGATCAGATACTCATAGGCATTACCAATCACATCAAGGCTACCGACACGTGAGGGGCTGAGATTCATCACCGCTTTACCGTAGTCTTCAAGCAAATGCCGCAGTAGCTCGTTTTTCTTCTTCTCATTGCCCAAGCGATCGGTGTTAAAGCTGATGTCTTGAAACACGTTTTTGAGCTTATTACCGTTGGCTTCCTCTATCGCGTGTAGCGCTTCGTCAATACGCTGACCATTGCCGGGCTGATGACGCTGCTCGTATAGATCCCAAAAGCTGGCACCATCGGGCAACACAAAGCGCTGGTTGCTCATCAGCTCTTTGACCAAATCGGCATCGTCATACTCTGCCATTAGCGTCTTGTACTCATCTCTATATACATCCGATAAATACTTCAAAAACAGCATGGTCAAGATAAAGTCTTTATAAGTATCGGCGCTAATCACACCGCGAAAGGTGTCACAGGCGTTCCAAACCGCTTTGTTGATCTCGCTTTGTTTTATCGGCGCAGGATTGCTTTCTAAGTCGAGCATAATTGTCCTTAATTGGGTTGATAGTCGTTATTGGTTTAATAAGTAATTAAACAGTGGGCAGGCCAAAAAAGTGTGTGATTTTGCTTTTTTAGCTAATATTATATCTCTCAATTTATTTAAAAATCGGGTGGGGTGCTCAAGCCTTGTTCTTCAATAGGGCTAACACCTGATCCTCTCCCAATTCAGCGATTAACGCTTGCAGCTGGGAGCTAGAATCAGCGTCGTCTTTTGCATCGGCTCTAAACTTAGCGGTATCTCTGCCTTCTCGCAATGCGTCTAAATAGTCCGCCCAGTTTTGCATCATCTCGCTACGATCATCGATGTATTCAAACCGCCCATAGGCGGTTCCATTGGGATCTTTAGTCGTATGACCTAATGCCATCTCAACAAGCACAAGCGGATACTTTAGCTGCTCTTGTAGGATGGTCTTTGCTGTCGCTCTAAAGCCATGAGCACAATGTATATCTTTATACCCTAAATCCTTCAAACGTTTATTCGCCGTTGCATCAGAGATGATCTGATGCTTTTTTGCCGTTTCACTGTAGAAGACAAACTTAGTGTGACCGTTGATCTTTTGCTGCTCAAGCAATATAGCTACGGCTTGACGAGGTAGGGGAACTACCATGTCTTTGACCATGTTTACCTTGCCTTGGCCTTTTAAAGGCTTTAACCGCCACCTACCAGCCTCTAGATCTAAGTCAGCCCAGCGCATACGGCGTAGATCACCATTACGTACGAATAGTAAGGCTAATAGCCTAAGGGAATTGATAGTGTTTGGATCACCTTCTATAGTCTCGATATCACGTAGTAGCTTAGCTAAATCTTTAGGCTTAGTGATGGCAGGACGATGACCATAGCTAGACTTAACCCCAGTTCGGGATAAGCCACATTGTAACTCATTGATACTATTTACAATGT
>NZ_JADQAL010000070.1:0-1885 GCF_022129275.1 Psychrobacter sp. Ps3 | reverse complement strand
CGCCTAAAAAATAGTCTCTGTCAGTGCCAAGGTCGAATGTTCAACACGCCCTAATTGTTCATAATATAAAGCACCCGCTACGCAATTTGATAGCGCCGCGCAATAGCCATGATTTGCTCAATCACGTTATGCTTGGCACTCATTGGCAGTTGCTCTGTGGTACCAATGACAGTAATGGCATACTCTAGCGGCGCTTGTTTAGTAGACGAGCGGCTATCGGTAGATTTAGCGGTACTGTCAGTACCATCAATACTATTTATATTAGCAACACTTATATTAGCAACACGATCAAGCGCTGGCGTTGGCAAAATCACAGGAATGGTAATCGCATTAATACCCATCAGCATATCACCTGTCACGGTGGCATACCCTTGCTGGCGAATTTGGGCTTGCAGCTGCTCAAAATGCTGCCATTTTTCTGCTATTCGCGCGGTATCATTGGTTTGCCATTCTGCGTCTACCAATGGTCTAATGATAGCGTCAGGCTGATAACTGGCAAACAGCTGTCCTGTAGCCGATGTCGTCAGCGGCATGCGTGAACCGATGCGGGTGATGATACTGATAGGACTGTCAGGTTCGACCGATTGAATGATAATAGGGCCTTCGTTGAACCATTTGGCGATTTGTACCGCGCAATTTGTCATTTTTTGAATATCATTAGCAATATGGTTAAGCCGCTCTAAGATATGGTTCGAATTAAATCCTGTGTGCCCCATAGCGCCTAGTGCCGCTAATGAGTTAACCCTATCGCCAAGCCCATAGCGCCCATCATCGAGCTTACGCGCGTAGTTTGTACGGATCAGGCTGACCAAATACCGATGGCACTTGGCAGGATGCATCTGTATCGCTTGTGCGATATCCTTTAACATCATAGGCTCGTTATAATCGATAAGTACATCTAATATTGATAGCCCCACTTCTAGTGACTGGACGCCACTTTGGGTTTTATTTGCGCTTATAGGTTTGTCTACAGGATTGTTAGCTGCTGGCATGATCGGCTCAATTGGATTTTTATAAAGTTTAAAAAGCTTATAAAGTTTAAAAAGTAGCGGTGGTAGGCGTAATTATAACCATTTCACCTACCTTATATACAACATAACATAATAAAAGGATTTTATAATGATGACACTCTATGGCTATTTTCGCAGTAGCACCGCTTATCGCACGCGTATCGCGCTGAACCTAAAAGGCTTGAGCTACGATAATGTGTCGGTCAATCTGGCACAGGATAAGCAGTTGGAGGCGGAGTTTAAAGCGCTGAATCCACAAGGATTAGTACCGGTGCTGCAAGCTGATGATTTACTCTTGTATCAAAGCCCTGCTATCTTGGAGTGGTTAGAGGAAGTCTATCCGACGCCTGCATTGCTACCCAAAGACGCCGCTGGGCGCATGCACGTACGCGCACTCAGCGCCATGATCGGTTGTGATATGCATCCGATCAATAATCGGCGTATACTGCAATATCTACGTAATGAGCTATCAGTGGAAGAAGAGGACGTTATGGCGTGGTGTCATCGCTGGATGAGCGATGGTTTTGTCGCATTAGAGCAGCGCTTGGCCTCTAACAAAACCCGTGGAGATTTCTGCTATGGTGATAGTCCTACTTTAGCAGACTGCTATCTGATACCTCAGGTGTCTTCGGCGCGCCGTTTCAAAGTCGATTTGAGTGCTTATCCTAACGTTGTCGCTGTTGATGCGCATTGTCGTACACTAAAAGCCTTTGCTGATGCCGACCCTATTGTGCAGCCTGATGCGCCTCAGTAGTCATATAGACTGGATAAGAACATGACCAAATGGAAATAAGTGAAAATATAGGCAGGGCAGCATGGATAGGGTTGCAAACAGTTAAATAAAATATATACAAACCTACCTATTTATTACTATA
>NZ_JADQAL010000045.1:0-19280 GCF_022129275.1 Psychrobacter sp. Ps3 | reverse complement strand
TGGAACAATTTTAGCGATCAGCAGTGCCTATTTGCGAATGTTCAACACGCCCTAAACGTGACTGATTAAAAACGAACTATCGTAACTCAAGCTACAAGCGAATCCGTGAGCCGTTACTGAGCAAGCGATAAGAGATGACATAGAACACCACGCAAAAGACAAAAATAGCCGCCATCGAATACCAAACGTTGACGTCAGAGTAACCCAAGATACCGTAACGGAATGAGTTGACCATATAGACAATCGGGTTCAATAGCGAGACGTTTTGCCAAAAGCTCGACAAATCTTCCATCGAATAAAACACCCCACCCAAAAAGGTCAATGGCGTCAATACAAAGCTTGGAATGATGGAGATATCATCGAACGAGCGTGCAAATACCGCGTTAATAAAGCCGCCTAACGAGAATAAGATAGACGTGCCAAGTACCGTAAAGATAGTGACAAATAAATGCTCAATCCCCAAATCGGTAAAGAACAGCGCCACGATAGAGACAATAAAGGCAATCACTAGCCCGCGAAAGATACCGCCGCTGACATAACCCGTCAGAATCGCATGCTTAGAGACGGGCGATACTAGTAGCTCTTCGATACTGGCAGTAAACTTAGCACTAAAAAAGCTTGAGACTACGTTTGAATAGCTATTGGTAATCACCGCCATCATGATAAGGCCTGGGACGATGAACTGCATATAAGGCACGCCGCCCATCTCGCCCACTCGATCGCCAATCATGCGCCCAAAGATGATAAAGTATAGAGTCATAGTGATGACAGGAGGTAATAGAGTCTGCGGCCAAATACGCAAGATGCGGCGGATCTCTTTTAATAAGATGGTCTTAAAAGCGATCCATTTTTTGCTCCAAGACATAGACTTATTCGGATCTACAACGACGGGCTCTCTCATAGTCCTGCCTCCTTCATACTATCTGCACTCTGAATATTTTGCTCCACCAAACGCATAAATAGCTCTTCTAATCGATTCGACTTATTACGCATACTTGCGACATCAATATCGCGCTCTGTTAACTGCTCAAACACACAGTTTAGAGTCTCGCCTTGGGTTAATGTGACCTCCAAAGTCATCTCATCGGGCTGCGCAATATCAGTGACTTGCTCAATAACCAAAGACTCTGTCAGCGGTTTTGTTAAGTCTAAGACAAAGGTCTCAACTGATAGTTGCCCGAGTAAGTCTTTCATCTCAGTGTTAATGCGTATTTCACCATGATCTAAGATAGCGATACGCTTACACAGCTGTTCCGCTTCCTCTAGATAATGCGTAGTCAAAATAATCGTAGTGTTTTCTTCAACGTTGATCTGCTGCATAAATTCCCACATAGAGCGGCGCAGCTCAATATCGACACCCGCTGTCGGCTCATCAAGAATTAACAGCTTTGGCTTATGAATCAGCGCGCGAGCAATCATCAAACGCCGCTTCATACCCCCTGAGAGCTCACGCGCTTTACTACCGCGTTTATCCCATAATCCCAAAGCTGTTAGCAAGCGTTTGGCACGCGGCTTAGCTTCGCTCGCTGGTATACCGAAGTAGCCTGCTTGGGTGATCAAGATATCGCCAACTTTTTCAAACATATTGAAATTAAACTCTTGCGGCACCACGCCAAGGTACTGCTTAGCGACTGAAGGATTGGCTAATAAATCGGTGCCAAAGATCTCTACACTGCCGGTCGTTGGCTTAAACAGTGAGCTGATAATACCAATCATCGTCGACTTGCCAGCACCATTAGGCCCAAGCAACGCAAAAAACCCACCTTGCGGCACAGTCAGATTGGCCCCTTTTAGAGCTGAAAAGCCATTATCATAAGTCTTGGACAAGTTTTTAATCTCAAGTGCTGGTACCTCAGACATGAAGACCTCTTTATTGATTCTATAAATGGTTTATGACGTTTTTGTATTTCTATAAGATTGCTTTATCATCATTGCTGCAAGCTGTCTAAGTGAGGCTAATCTACAGGTATTTCAACTGAGTTTTAAGGGGAAAGTCTTAACTACAGTATTAATAAATTTAATCATTGCCAAACTTGCAATATTACGCGCTAAAAAAACGCCTATCTCAACTTATGAAATAGACGCTCATTCAAAAAACGACTGCTGATTAATTGTAAGTTGGTTACTGGTTAAGCATCACTTATATAATAGCGTTACAGCAGCTTAACTTGCTTCGGCAATCATTTAACTTGCTTCGGCAATCATTTAACTTGCTTCGGCAATCATATAATCCACTGCGTTTTCGACTTCTTCGTCAGGGATAGAAGCACCACCTTTAGCAGGCATAGCATTAAAGCCGTTGATGGCATGATCATATAAAGTCGCTTCACCTTTGGCGATACGCGGTCCCCAAGCACCAGCATCACCTAACATAGGCGAGCCTAATAGGCCAGATGCGTGACAAGTCTGGCATACGGCATTGTAGACCGTTGCACCATCACGAGGGCCGTCACCTGCTGCAGGGGTAGCAGCGCGAGTCGTAACGTTACAAGTCTCGCCTTCATAGCAGATGTTGCCGACAGGCTGAATACGAGCAATGAGATTTGGGTATAACGCGATTAGCTTTTGTACTTGCGGTGTATCTTCAGGGATTGGCTCTTCTTCAACAGCAGAGGTCGCTGCCGCTTGCGCCGTTTCGTCAGCCGCCGTGTCGTCCTCAGCCATTGCCGCATCACCCTCAGCCACTTCTTCGGTGGTATCAGCTGCTGCTTGGGTGTCATCACCCAATACTTGCGGTGCGTTTTCTACCACTTCCTGCGCTTCTTCTACATCAGAGACGCTTACAGGCGTATCCACTATTTCTTCAGCTTGGCTCACAGCGATACTAGCGATTCCTAGAATGGCAGCTGCCGATAACATCACTACTTTTCTCATTCGTCACGTTCTCTTATTACGTAGACAAGTGGCGGCGTTGAATAGCTGACGCCTTACCCTTATGACAGCATAACTTTGATAATTCTCGAGTTCGCTGTTGGGCAGCAGGCATGATTATTCTATATGCAGGCGCACTTGTCATCGGTGATTATTTATCAGTATGAATTCTCCCTAACATTATAAGGGAAAAGGCGGGTAAATTGCCATGCCTGTTTACTGACTATGCTGTTTTTTCGCAAAAAAGCATAAAGCGCCGCATCAATCGTTGGCTTTGCTGCTTTTATTTGTTAGACTAAGCGGTCTTTATTTTTAGACAAGCGCTCGTAGCTCAGTTGGATAGAGTATCGGTTTCCGAAGCCGAGGGTCGTGGGTTCGATTCCCGCCGAGCGCACCAATCATCGTATTTCGCCCTTCCTAAGATTGCGCTTTTGGCTTAACGGCTGACGCTTTTCTTTATAGTAAATCCCTCAGTACTATCAATAAGCCTCTAATACGTATCACTATTACGCATTCCGCTTATAGTTCAGTGCAATCTCTAGCTCTAGTATCACTTAAACCAAGATTCTATCGCTGTAAAATAGCAGCAAACATAAGACAACTGCGCTTATTATTTAAGCATAACGTCTAAGTATAACGTCGTTGCAAGTCGCATCAGATGCGCTCAAGACTGCACGATTTATAGGCATAAAAAAAGCCCTCTTAAAGGCTTTTAGTCTTATTATTAATCATACAAAATATATCGGTTTACTGTTGCTGTGTTCATATGTTTTTACTCAAGGCATTGCTTGTCTTGTTACTTCGTTATTTTTAATAAACGATTCTGATAATAAGAATAGCAGCTAGTAAAGTAATCAAACTAAACACTGCAAGCGAATACGAGAAAAAGCGAATATTACTCATAAAGAACTCTCTTTATATAGAGCAAAGGCGCCCTGTCACTCTAATATATTTTATTTAATCTTCATTGTATAGAAATATTAAAATATAACTAATAATTAGTTAGTAAAACAAATAAATTATGGAGCTTATAAAAAGAGCTAGGTTGAGTTAACGCTAAATCTAGCTTCACTCTACTCTGCGTCTGCTAAATGAGCCGTCAACACATCGCGACTAGGCACGCGGTGATAATTCATAATCGGCACTTCACCTAATCTGCGCGCACCGGCAGCAAGACTCTTATCAATAGTAATCATCGCGACTTTTTTACCTTGACGGCTGATGAGTAGATGCTTGGCTTTGCGGCTGACTTGATACTCAGGAAAAATCCTTTTGACTAAGGCTGCAGTCTTTTGCAGTGGGTCGTTCTTGGGTAGCTCATTAGTACTGGCGCCATTCGCCGCTTTGGCACCACGCGCCTTGGCCAGTAGCCATAGTCCAACGGCTACACTTACGAGTATGACAAGCCACCATATTCCGTCTATCATAAAGGGAGACATCCATCGTTATTGAATTGAGTTTAGACGAGTAAACGTTAGAGAATGAGGGTTCAGTTATGGTAGCAGAATTATCAGTGGAGTTAATAGGACAAGTTGAACAAGCGGCGCTATTATTGCAGTCCGCCAAGCGCATTTGCATTTTGACAGGGGCCGGCATTTCAGCCGAAAGTGGTATTCCGACGTTCCGAGATAAGCAAACCGGCTTATGGGAGAAGTTTCGCGCCGAAGATCTAGCCAGTCCTATCGCGTTTGCGCGCGATCCTAAGCTGGTCTGGTCGTGGTATCAGTGGCGTCGGCAGTTGGTGCATGATAAAGCGCCCAACCCCGCGCATCAAGCCTTAGCGCAGTGGCAAGCCGCAAGCTCATCATTAGGTCAGCATATTACCTTAATCACCCAAAACGTCGATGACTTACATGAGCAAGCAGGCAGCGACGCTATTCATTTGCATGGTCATCTGTGGAAAAATCGCTGTAGCCAGTGCGATAGCGTTTATGAGGATAATGCCAAAGACAAGCCGCTTGATTTTGATGAGCAGCTCATCACTTGCCCGCACTGCGGCGGTTATATTCGCCCTGATATCGTCTGGTTTGGTGAGGCGCTACCGGCTGCTGCTTGGCAAATGGCTGAAGAGGCGGCAGCGAATTGCGATGTCTTTATGAGTATCGGTACCTCAAGCCTCGTCTATCCAGCTGCAGGTCTTGCGCAATTGGCGAAGCAAAACGGTGCCAAGATCATCGAGGTCAATCCCAACCCTACGCCAAGCACGGTAGTCGACATCACACTAGCAGCTAAAGCAGGCGCAGTAATGCCAGTATTGATTACTCAACTAACAGACAAAACAGATAAGTAGTGTATTAAGGTACGAGCTAAATATGATTTGCTATCTACATTATTAGTTATAAGCGTTATTAGCTATTTACAGCAGCATCTACTTTATCTAGATACGCTTGCTTTAGCTCCTCGCTGATAAATGCCGATTTAAAGGAGTTTTTGACTAAAGTTATCATGTCGTCTGCCGATAAGTCGATATGCTCATAAAGATTAATAAAGTTTTGATTAATATAGCCTTTAAAATAAGCCGGATCGTCAGAGTTGACACTGACATTTAGGCCATAATCGAGCAGCTCCTTGATATTGTGCTGCGGATAATCGTCAAATACCTTAAGCTCAATATTAGAATTCGGGCAGACAGTAAGCGGTATTTGCTCTTGTTTTAGACGCTGCATCAGCTCTGGGCTATTGATCGATTGTACGCCGTGATCAATTCGCTCAATCGCTAGTAAGTCTAGAGCCTCATTGATGTAGCTAAAGTCCGCTTCCTCACCAGCATGAGCAACAAGCTTGAAGCCTTCTGCTTTGGCGCGTTTGAATACCGCTTCAAACTTGGCCGGCGGGTTACCTATCTCAGCTGAGTCGAGACCGACACCGATGATATCGTCTTTGTACGCTAAGGCTTGCTCGAAGGTCTCAAAGGCTTCTTGTTCAGACAAATGCCGCAAAAAGCACATGATAATAGCGGAGGTAATACCGTACTGCTCCTTGGCATCGCTAAGCGCTCTTTTGATACCACCGATGACCGTTGCAAACTCAATACCTCTTTCGGTATGGGTTTGCGGATCGAAAAATATCTCAGTATGAACAATATTATTTTCCACGCACTGCAGCATATAAGCCCAAGTCAGATCATAAAAATCCTCTTCCGTAATTAACACCTTAGCCCCAGCATAATAAATATCTAAAAAGCTCTGCAAATCGCTAAAGTTATAAGCGGCGCGTACTTCATCTACAGTCTCATAAGGAATAGTCACGTCATTCTTCTTCGCTAGCCTAAACATCAACTCTGGCTCAAGCGAACCTTCAATATGTAAATGCAGCTCCGCTTTTGGTAGTCTTTTTATCAGCTCAATCATTGTTTTACCTTTATTATGCGCTCTTTTATACGTTCTAATATTTATGCCTTACTTCAAAAAAACTACCCCATCGGATAGCTCATTACCAGCAGGGTCATGCTCGAGATGGTAGTATTGGCGCAGCAGCTGCCCAATCTCATCAAGCAAATCAGCTAGACTCTCCTCGACTTTTTTACTAGCGATACCGGCGACCGCCTTATCACACATCGCTCGCCACACAGTTGGGCTAACATGAGCACTGATACCGCGATCAGCAATGATATCTAAGCTTTGCTCACAGATGTTGACATAGACTAAGACGCCAGTGTTCTCTTCGGTATCCCAAACGCGGTAGTCGCTGAAGAGGTCTACAGCACGCGCACGCGCATCCATATGATAAGCGGACTGTATTGGTAAGGCATTTTCTATAATCAAGAATACCTCACCGCGATGACCGATCTCAGCTTCAGTTACTTTTGCCGTCAGACGTGCACGAGCTTCAGGCGTCAACCACCTACTATGTAGCACGGGTACAAATGCGACCTGACGCCATAAGCGAGCGAAACTTGCCTGCGACGAGTTATCTTGGACCATGCTTGTTTATCCTCAAATATACTATTGCTCTATGAATAAATACTGACTCAATTAGGAATTAGGCGCGGCTAGATGAATAGCGCGCAGGCTACCAAGAGCCGCCAGCGCCGCCGCCACCGAAGCCGCCACCGCCACCGCCGAAGCCGCCGCCACCAAAACCACCGCCGCCGAAGCCGCCGCTACCACCGCCAAGACCGGGTAAGAATATCATACCGCCGCCGCCGCCGCGTCCACCACGGCCACCGCCGCCTGAGCCGCGAGAGATTAAGAATAGCCATATAAATATAGCCATAATGACGGTCATAAAGAAACCGCCGCCTAAAGCCAAAGAACCGGCAAAAAACCCGCCTGCGGTCAGAATAGAGCCGAGCACACGGCCAAATATATTAGTAATAAAGCTACCGAATATCATCGCCATAATGAATAAGAAAATAGGCGATGGCACCTCATCTGAACCTTGCTCAGCGCGGCGCGCTTCTGCTTGCGCATCGGCGCGGGCCAAGATCTCTGGATCGGCAGTTAGGCGCTGTTCGATTTTATCTAAGCCCGCTAGTAGTCCAGCGCCATAATCGTTTTGCTTAAAGTAAGGGGTGATATCTTCACGAATGATACGGTTGAGAGCAGCATCTGGTAGTACTCCTTCTAACCCATAACCCGACTGAATATACATATCACGATCGTTCACCGCCACTAGTATCAAAAGTCCATCATCGGTATCAGCCTCGCCCAATTGCCATTTTTCAGCGGCTTGCAAAGAGTAGTCGAAGATAGGTACGCCGCCAGTCGTTGGTACAATGACAATAGCCGCTTGCGCAAGCCCCTGACGATAGATGCCTTGCAGCTGTGCCTCTAGACGCTGTTTTTGTTGGGGGTTCAGGATATTAGCTTGATCGACGATTGGACTGTTGAGAATAAGCTTATCTGCATCAACGCCGGTAGCAGTAGAGCGTATAGGCGGCTGATTGTTCGCTTGATTTGGATTAGCGGCATTGCTATTAGCATTAGGGTTGATAGCATCGTTACCTAATATAGCGTCGTTGATCGCCTCATTACCGAGCACCGCATCATTGATCGCTTCATTGGACTCACCCGCTTTTGCAATAGCGACTAAGTCTTCAACGCTGCGTTGATTCTGCACATCCCCGTCAGCGCTAGCCACAGCGACCTCATTCTGCGCGGCAGACAGCGCAGAAGTGCTCGCGGTGCTAAGGGCCAATAATACGGCGGTTACGATTGCTCTAGAGTTACTCATCTGATCTATCTTACCTAATGTTTTTTTCAAATAATGACCTGCTAAAAACTATTCACCAAAATCAACTTCAGGCGCGGTAGAGATAGCGTCTTCATTAGCTACCGTAAAGTTTGGCTTAGTCTCCATGCCAAACACTTTAGCCGTAATATTGGTCGGGAACTGGCGCACGGTGGTATTATAGCCTTGCACTTCTTGGATATAGCGGTTACGAGCAACCGCGATACGATTCTCCGTACCTTCTAACTGCGCTTGTAGGTCTTGGAATAGTGCATCAGACTTTAAATCCGGATAGCGCTCGGACACTGCCATAAGACGTGATAGTGCGCCGGTCATCTGCGACTGGGCTTCTGCATAACGCTCCATTGCTTCTGGGTCATTAAGCAGCTCTGGGGTCACGGTGATTCCGCCCGCTTGTGAGCGCGCCTGCGCCACTTGTGTGAAGACCTCTTGCTCTTGCTCAGCATACTGCTTGACCACATTGACCAAGTTTGGCACCAGATCCTCACGGCGCTGATATTGGTTGACCACCTCTGACCAAGAAGCAGTGACTTGCTCATCTTGTGATTGCAGATTGTTATAATCACAACCGCTTAGACTCACCGCTGAGGTCGCTAATACCGCTGACAATAATAAGGGTTTAACAAAAGATAAGGGCTTAGTAATAGATTGTCGTGCCATTGATATATCTCCAAATAATAATCTCATAATGAGTCAAACTTATAGACCGCTACATATAGCGTTTCTTAAGGCGGTATGTAGGCAGCCTAAGTCTATGCTGCTAATAATGGCAACATCATAGCGGTTTTACAATTGACCGTTACCAAAACACAACCGCAAACTAGTAGCTGCCTACCTTGCAAGAAATCAAAATCTTAATTCGACAACCTTTATTTAACTCTAATCCTAGAACTAAACTTAAATTGCCTTTTAAGTTATATAAGCAAAAAAAAGGTTATGAGGTGAGAAATATCTAGTAATTTACCAAAAAATATGGCAAATTGCTGTTACGCAGCCGTACGGTTAGCATACATTTAGTAGTAGATTTAATACTAGATAGAGATAGTCTGTTACAAAGTCTGATTTTGGCATATAGTGATTACGCTAACTGTCAGTACTAATAAACTAATTATCGACTTAGCATAATGTTTTAAAAAACTATCCTATGATATTTTTTAAGTCATTATGACATAAAGATATTACTATCGTGTAATGACTAAGGCGGCAAATGGAATTGCACCGCAGCTCATGGTTTGTTGGAACGTTACAAAAAAGTATTCATGGAATGAAGCGATGAGCCGCGCGGGTAAACACAAGAAACTCATACTCAGTAGGACGTTCAATAGAAGCCCAAGATAGCTTGTATCACTATCACGCTGCGGCTTCTATCATTATCGATACGCTACTGAGGACGTTTGAGGAATATAGATATGGAAAGTTTAGTTGGTTTAGCAAATGACATTATTTGGAGCCCAGCGCTGGTATATTTATGCCTAGGCGCCGGGCTTTTTTATTCTATAATGACGCGCTTTGTGCAAGTGCGTTTATTCGGCGAGATGTTAAGACTATTATTTAAGGGTAAACCTGATAATGATGGTATTTCATCGTTTCAGGCACTAGCCGTATCACTGGCAGGCCGCGTCGGTATGGGTAATATTGCCGGGGTCGCAGCCGCTATCGGTTTCGGTGGCCCAGGTGCGGTATTCTGGATGTGGATTGTCGCCTTCTTGGGCGCATCAACGGCTTATGTCGAGTCTACTTTAGGTCAGATTTATAAAGAGCGCGACGTCGTCACTGGCGAGTATCGCGGTGGTCCCGCTTACTACTTTGAGCGCGCACTTGGCCAAAAATGGTACGGTATTTTATTCGCCATTGCGTCGATCGTTGCGTGTGGGGTGTTCCTACCAGGCGTACAGGCTAACGGCGTTATTAATGCTGTCGCACAGGTCGCAGGCGAAGGGTCAGCGATGAACTTTATGGGCATAGACACAGGCTCCACTCGTCTAATCGCTTTAGCTATCATTCTAGTGGTTCTAGGCTTTATCATCTTCGGTGGTATCAAGCGTATTGCAACCTTTACTGAATACGCAGTTCCTTTTATGGCTTTAGGATATATCATCCTAGCGCTACTTATCATGTTCACTAACTTTAGCATGATCCCGCAAGTATTCGGTATGATCGTCGGTGATGCCTTTACCGCACAAGCTGGTTTTGGTGCTGCTATCGGTTGGGGCGTGAAGCGCGGTATTTACTCGAACGAAGCCGGTCAGGGTACAGGCCCACACGCAGCATCAGCTGCAGCGGTTGACCATCCAGCGCAGCAGGGCTTGGTACAGGCATTCTCAGTCTATGTCGACACCTTGCTCGTTTGTTCTGCTACTGCCTTTATGATTTTATCAACTGGCATGTACAACATCCAAGGTGAGTTGGCTGATGGTCAGTTCATCGTACAAAACGTCGCAGCTGACGTTGAGATAAGCTCGCCATCATTTACTCAGATGGCAATGGAGTCAGTCTACGGTACTTTCGGTGATACCTTCATTGCTGTTGCGGTATTCTTCTTTGCCTTCACCACTATCTTGGCGTACTACTATATCGCGGAAGTCAATATCTCATACCTGACCCGCTCAATGGGTAAAGGCGCGAGTAAGACAGGTCAGTTTATCGTGAAGCTCGTTATCATGTTTATGGTAGCTTACGGCGCGCTCAACAGCTCAGGCTTTATCTGGGGACTTGGCGATGTCGGCGTTGGTCTGATGGCATGGCTCAACATCGTTGGTATTATCATTATCTTCTTTGTGGCACGCCCTGCTATCGATATCCTGCGTGATTACGAGGCTCAGCTCAAAGCTGGTGGTGGTACGACTGCTAATAGATTCGTCTTTGATCCTAAGAAGTTCGGTATCAAAAACGCAACTTATTGGGAAGATCGTCATGCCGCTGAAGTGGCATTAAAGAACCAAGAAGCAGGTCTGCGTAAAGATCCTAGAGTTTAGACTCTAATCAAAGACCGCTTTAAGAAAGAATAAACGTCCTATTTATAGAAACTCGCAGCTTAGGTTGCGAGTTTTTTTTATGGCTACTTTTTATTTTTCTCTTGATTAACACATAAAAAAGCTCAGCCTCAAAGGCTGAGCTTTTTCAAATAGCTTCTTTAAACGACTTCTTTAAATACAGTTGCACTATAAAAATTTGAAAAACTTGCTTAAGGTCTGCTAGAGACTATTCAGGCATAAGTACTGTATCGATAGTATGGACCACACCATTAGTCGCCATGATATCAGTTCCAGTGATATTTGCTGTGTTACCCGTCGCATCAGTGATAATGTTAGCGTCGCTGATAGAGATTGTCTCACCATTAGCAGTCTCGATATCCGTACCATACGGGATTTCAGTAGCAGTAACTACCATAGGGACAACGTGATAAGGAAGTACTTCGTTTAATAACTCAGTATTCGCTAATAGCTCTTCTTTGGTAACGCCTAACGCATCTAGTACTGGTACAAAAGCATCATCAGTAGGTGCAAATACCGTATACTCCCCTGCGTCCATCAACATAGTATCTAAGCCTGCTGACTGTAAGGCGGCGGTGAGAATGGTTAAGTTCTCGTTATCTGCTGCGATTTCCGCAATGGACTGAGTCGCCATGGTGTCCATCATGGGATCTTCAGTAACCATTGGATCGGTTTCAGCAGCAGGATCAACCATCACCTCTGTTTCAGTGACTTCAGTCGTAGTCACTTCTGGCTCTACTGGATCAGCAACCGTTTCTGTGTCGTTACAGGCTGCTAGCGTCAAGGCAGAAGTGGCGACCGCTAGAGATAGTAGTGTCTTCTTTAACATAATAGTATCCTTTCTAGTTAATATATAAAGGGTGCTATGAATAACGTTCATGACTAAACATAGCTAATTGCATAATACTTGCTGTCTTAATTAACGATAGCAATTCAAGTTTGAGAGTAACACATCAAATGGCCAGTACTATGTATAGGTAATGATGTGCAGGTATAGGTAATGATATGAAGTTTAGGCTTATTGTCGGTATTGTCGTTTTATATCTAAAAATCCAATCGACTTACAGATAACCGCCAACTTAGTAAAAGAATACAGCTCTCACGTATTTGGTTATTAAATACTAATGATGAACCTGAAGTAATCACCTTACCAAGGTTCATCGGCGGTTAAACTAGGCCAATTATAAAAATCAGCGCTTACGTTAAACGGTTCGGGTAAACCGCTTATTCTGGCAGTAGCACTTTATCGATGACATGTACCACACCATTCGTTGCTGCGATATCAGTCTTAATAATAGTCGCCATACGTCCGTTTTCATCCATTAGCATTTTTTGCGGGGTAACGACTAGCGTATCGTTACTGGCGGTCGTAACATTGCCTGGCATAACGTTTTTGGCATACATAGGCATATCACTGCTGACCACATGGTAAGCTAATATCTTTTTTAGTAATGGCTTATTGGCAAATAGCTGAGCTTTCGTCATACCAGTCTCTGTTAGTGCTTGCGCAAAAGCGTCATTGGTTGGAGCAAATATCGTATAGTTAGCATTAGGGTCAGATAACATACCTGCTAGCCCTGCTGCTTGCACCGCTTCTACAAGTATCGAGAAGTTAGCGTCGCTCTGAGCCACTTGTACAACATTCATTTTTGCCATATTTTGCGTAGTTACAGGCGCTTTCATGGGAGCAGTTTTGGCTGGCATAATGTTATTACAGGCCGAAAGACCTGCCATAGATACTGCTAGCGCACCGATAGTTACTAGTTTAGTCATTTTCATAATTATATCCTTTAATTGTGAAGTATCTCCTAATAGCTAGGAGTTGGCTTGCTTTAGTAAAAGGTGCACTGTCATAAAATGTCCTAGCAACTAAATCAGAAACAAAATTAGAATCAAAGATCTAATGGTTGCTGATTTATAAGAAAACCTTATGTAAGAACAATCCTTCTGAAATTAAATTAACATATAGAATTTCTGTATAAATCTGTTGTTACGCTACTTTTTGTAATGCCAGTGTAATTTTTGCTCAATTTTTAGGCAGATGCTAAAGCACTCATTTCATTATGAAATTTTGTCGACATAACCATTAATATTGAGAAACAATATCAAGAGTCGAAATAATATCTATTCAAAACCGTTTTATTTAGCACTCGCTTATCTAGCGAATACCTTGAGAGACAGTTGAACGAAACAGGCACCTATATCTTTTTATTGACTCTGTAGACAATTAAAGTCATAGAAACTGCGCTTAAGTGATCCATGAGTAGTTTACTTTTCATGTTAATATGCCTACATTTACTTTTATTAGACCGCTACTCTTTTCTTTTAGACTTCATGATATAAGTGCTTCTCCTATGACTTCAAAAACCACGACTAATGATTTTGTGCTAACACCGCCTGAAGTATTCCCTTATAAAGACCAACAGCTCACGGCTCGCGCGCGTATCGAAGCTGAGATGACCAAGCGTATCTTGATGCTTGATGGTGCGATGGGCACGCAGATTCAGACTTACAAATTGGAAGAAGAAGATTATCGCGGTGAGCGTTTTGCCGATATCGAGCAAGATGTGCGCGGTAATAACGATCTGCTCGTGCTGAGTCAGCCGCAGATGATTACCGATATCCATCATGACCACCTAGCCGCTGGCGCTGATATTATTGAGACCAATAGCTTTAACGGTACACGGCTATCGATGGCCGACTACGATATGGAATATCTGGTGCCAGAGCTGAACAAGACCGCAGCGCAGATAGCACGTAAGACTGCGGATACCTTCACCGCAAAGAACCCTGATAAGCCGCGGTTTGTCGCCGGTGTGGTGGGGCCAACCTCACGCACGTGCTCGATATCACCTGATGTCAATGACCCTGCCTTTCGTAACATTACCTTTGATGAGTTGGTCCTAAACTACCGTGAAGCAACCTTGTGCTTGATAGAAGGCGGCGTCGATCTTATTTTGATTGAGACAATCTTTGATACGCTCAATGCCAAGGCGGCGATATTTGCCATCACGGGTGTGTTCGAAGATATTGGCTTTGAGCTGCCGATTATGATTTCGGGCACCATTACTGATGCCTCAGGCCGTACGTTATCAGGTCAAACGGCTGAGGCGTTTTATAACTCAGTACGTCATGCCAAGCCGCTATCAGTTGGCTTTAACTGTGCGCTTGGCGCGGATGCACTGCGTCCGCATATTCAAACACTCTCAAACATTGCTAACACATATGTCTCAGCCCATCCAAACGCCGGCTTGCCAAACGAGTTCGGTGAATATGATGAAACCGCCGAAGAAACTACGGCGCTATTGGAAGGCTTTGCCAAAGCGGGAATCTTAAACATCGTTGGCGGCTGCTGTGGTACTACTCCTGAGCATATCCGCCTAATCGCAGAGATGGTGGCGAACTATCCGCCGCGAGCCATCCCAGAGATTGCGCCTGCCTGCCGTCTGTCTGGGCTTGAGCCATTTAATATCACGCCTGATAGCTTGTTCGTCAACGTCGGTGAGCGTACCAACGTCACAGGCTCCAAGAAGTTTCTGCGCTTGATAAAAACCGAAGCTTATACCGAAGCGCTCGATGTCGCGCGCGATCAGGTCGAGGGCGGCGCGCAAATCGTCGATATCAATATGGACGAGGGCATGCTCGACTCCAAACAAGCGATGATTCACTTCGTCAACTTAGTTTCGGGTGAGCCGGATATCAGCCGTGTGCCCCTCATGATTGACTCGTCTAAATGGGACATCATCGAAGAAGGCCTCAAGCGTACGCAAGGTAAATCTGTTGTTAACTCCATCTCGCTAAAAGAAGGTCATGCTGAGTTCGTTGAGCGCGCCAAATTATGTATGCGCTACGGCGCTGCCATTATCGTCATGGCATTCGATGAAGACGGACAGGCTGACACCTACGAGCGCAAAATCGAGATATCTAAACGCAGCTACGATGTACTGGTCAACGAAGTGGGCTTCCCTAGCGAGGACATCATCTTTGACCCCAATATCTTTGCGGTCGCCACGGGTATCATCGAGCATAACAACTACGGCGCGGACTTTATCAATGCCACGCGCTGGATCACGGAAAACCTACCGAACGCGATGGTCTCAGGCGGCGTCTCCAACGTGTCGTTTAGCTTCCGTGGCAACCCGATTCGTGAAGCCATCAACTCGGTCTTTCTCTACCACGCCATTCAAAACGGTCTAACCATGGGTATCGTCAACCCCTCAATGTTAGAGATATACGACGATATCCCCAAGGAAGCTCGCGATGCGATTGAGGACGTCATGCTCAATCGCAATCAAGGTGAGAGTGGCCAAGATGCGACTGAACGCCTAATGAGCGTCGCTGAAAACTTCCAAAACGACGGTAAGAAAAAAGACAGCACTGTCGATATGAGCTGGCGCGAAGGCACAGTAGAAGAGCGTATCGCTCATGCGCTAGTCAAAGGCATCACTACCTTTATCGACGCTGATACCAAGGAGGCCTGGGAGAAATACCCCAAACCGCTAGAGGTCATCGAAGGGCCACTCATGGACGGTATGAATATCGTCGGTGATCTATTCGGTGCGGGTAAAATGTTCTTGCCGCAAGTGGTAAAATCTGCTCGTGTCATGAAGCAGTCCGTCGCGTGGCTAAACCCGTACATCGAAGCAGAAAAAGTCGAGGGCGAAGTCAAAGGTAAAATCTTGATGGCGACGGTCAAGGGCGACGTCCATGATATCGGTAAAAACATCGTCGGCGTGGTCCTCGGCTGTAATGGCTACGACATCCTTGATCTGGGCGTGATGGTGCCGTGCGAGACGATTCTCGATACCGCTATCAAAGAGAAAGTCGATATCATCGGCCTATCGGGCCTGATTACCCCGAGTCTCGATGAGATGGTCTATGTCGCTAAGCAAATGCAAGAGCGCGGTATGACCCTACCCTTGATGATCGGCGGCGCAACAACCTCCAAAGCGCATACCGCGGTCAAAGTCGAGCCGCAATATAATAATGATGCAGTCATCTACGTGGCGGACGCCTCGCGCTCGGTTGGCGTGGTGACTAAGCTGCTCTCCAAAGACAACCGTCAAAGTCTCATCGATGAGACCCGCGAAGAGTATATCAAAGTGCGCGAGCGTCTGGCCAAGCGTCAACCCAAAGCGGCGAAGCTGACTTATGCTGAATCAGTTGAGGGTGGTTTTCAATACGATTGGGACAACTATACCCCGCCTGTGCCGAATACACTTGGTCAGGTGATATTGGACGACTACCCTATCGATAAGCTGCTCCCTTATATCGACTGGACGCCGTTCTTTATCTCTTGGGGTCTGGCAGGTAAGTATCCAAAAATCTTGCAAGATGAGGTGGTTGGTGAAGCCGCGCGTGATCTGTTCGATAACGCCAAGAACCTGATGCAAAAAATGATTGATGAAAAGCTAATCACCGCTAAAGGGGTGTTTAAAATTGTTCCAGCCAAACGCACCGGCGCAGATACGATTAGCGTTTATGACAAATCGCCTACAGATGGTGGCCAACCAACGCATACCTTTGAGCATCTGCGCCAGCAGTCTGATAAAGCCAGCGGCAAGCCAAACTTTAGCCTCGCCGACTTTATCTCGCCGTTACAGGACTCTAACGATTATATCGGCGGCTTTACCGTCTCCATCGTTGGGACAGAAGATCTCGCTGAGCAGTACAAAGCGGCAGGCGATGACTATAACGCCATTATGGTGCAGGCACTATCTGACCGCTTAGCCGAAGCCTTTGCCGAGCATTTGCATGAGCGCATCCGCAAAGACTACTGGGGCTATCAGGCTGATGAGACCCTCACCAATGATGAGCTGATTAAAGAAAAATACGTCGGTATCCGACCAGCGCCGGGCTATCCGGCTTGCCCTGAGCATACCGAAAAAGGCAAATTGTTCGATTGGCTCGGTACGACCAGCGCTATCGGTACAACGCTCACCGAAAGCTTTGCAATGTGGCCTGCGTCCTCAGTCAGTGGTTTCTACTACTCGCACCCGGAGAGTGAGTACTTCAATGTCGGTAAAATCGGCCGTGATCAGTTAGAGGATTATGCCAAACGTAAAGAGTGGGATATAAAGACGGCTGAGAAGTGGTTAAATCCGAATTTGTAAGAACATACAACTCAGTTAACGCCTAGATCATTTATCGCTATTTTTTGGCTTATTCATTTAACATGATTAAGCCTTTTTATTGTGTCCTCTTCTGTCTGCTCTCAGCAAACTTATCGCTGCACGTATCACAAAATACTTTTATCATTCGCTGCCAATAACCATGTTAAATTATTGTCTATTTTATCCCTTTTATCGTTGTGAGACAGGCTATGAATCAGATTGCATTACTCTCTAGTTGGATTGGCAAAACGTTTGCAATCTGGGCATTGGTCAGTGCTATTTTAGGGTTTGTGTTTCCTACATTTTTTGCCTCGTTGGCATTTTTGATTGTCCCAATTCTTGGCATTATTATGTTTGGTATGGGTATGACGCTCAAAACAGAAGATTTCTTAGAGATTGTCAAACGCCCCAAGCCTGTACTGGTCGGACTGTTGGCACAGTTCACGCTCATGCCGTTGATTGCTTACCTATTAACCGTCATCTTTAACCTTGACCCTTTAATCGCGGTCGGTGTCATCTTGGTAGGTTGCTGCCCTGGCGGTACGTCTAGTAACGTGATTACATTCTTGGCAAAAGGCGATGTCGCGCTAAGTGTAGCGATTACTTCTATTTCTACCCTACTTGCGCCTTTTTTGACGCCTATCCTGTTAAACGTGTTTGCGGGTCAGCTGATCGATATTGATTTGGCTAGCATGATGATGACGATCACTAAAATCGTCATCCTGCCTATCTTACTGGGTGTTATCTTTCATAAGTTTTTAGGTAAAAAAATCGCGTTCGTCACCGAAGTACTGCCGATGGTGTCGGTATTGGGTATCTCTACTATCATCGCAGCCGTAGTCGCGGTGTCTAAAGCGACCATCTTAGATAGTGGTGCCATCGTCTTTGTCGTCGTTGCTCTGCACAATATGCTGGGTTATACTTTGGGATATGTGATCGCGCGCTTGTCTGGATTTACGGAGAGACAGCGCCGCGCCATCATGGTGGAAGTGGGCATGCAAAACTCTGGTCTGGGCGCTGCCCTTGCCGCGACTTATTTCAACCCTGTCGCTGCCCTGCCGAGTGCGATATTTAGTGTCTGGCATAACTTTAGTGGGGCGTTGGTTGCGAATATTTTTGCGAAGAGAGATGCTAAGTAAGTAGGGGTTTTGTTGTTTGGGGCTTAGTAGAAGAAATTAAGGTTAGTATTGAGAATGAAAATTAGAATATAAAGACGGCTGAGACATGGTTAAATTTGAATTCGTAGGGTTGGCTTTTATAGCCAGTCCTGCCATTAGCTTTATTACTTCAAAAATCGTTTATCTATTAAAATGCTGTTAGATTTTTATCTAATGCTCTCGAATATTGACTTTCCTCATATCAAACTCTTTACCTACCATATCTACAAATCTTACCTCCTTTTTTTCATTAAATGTAAGACAGCTACTTCGTATACAGATATCTGTTAAATACCAAGTTTGAGAACTTTCTAAATCTATTTTACTGAATTTGTAGCAGTTCTTCTTACCTTCAACAGTACAGTCAAATCGTACTTGTGCTTCTTGGTATCCTTTGTCAACAACTACAAGTGTATGATTTAAATTATATAAAATAAAACCCAGCATCATAAATAGTAATAAAGCATGCAAAGTATACTGAGTATTAAACTTTCTAAGACTTTCTGATCCTGTTGCCTTTTCTAATTTATTTATATCTTTATTAATAAGCTTAATACTATTATTTTTGCCAATACCAGCGTTAATTACTTCAATTTTATTTATTATCTTTCTGCACATTTTTTTTAAATTTGATTTTTTAAAAGTTGATCCCTGAATATTTATATTTGTTATCTTAGGCAAAGGTTTTAAACTGATTTTTTTATAAATAACATCATCAGTTACTAGAATAAACACATAGCTCTTGGTATCGCCTCTTTTAGATAAATTAAATAATTTTTTATTATAAAAAAATACATATAGAAAGAATCTATGTAACTTAGACCAAGCTATTATAAATTGGTTATTGGAGAATTGCGACGCAAGCGAGGTTATAAAAAATAGAAAAATCAACCAAACAAATAGACCTCTTGCAAAAGTAGTTGTAAGACACAACGTATATTATTGAACTCTAC
>NZ_JADQAL010000044.1:0-19408 GCF_022129275.1 Psychrobacter sp. Ps3 | reverse complement strand
TTATAGTAATAAATAGGTAGGTTTGTATATATTTTATTTAACTGTTTGCAACCCCTCTAAACACCACCCTTTTTTCTAATTTCTCAGACTCTTTATCGCAAAATGCTTTTGATAAACAAAGATAATTAAATCCACAGCGCACATAAACAAGGTATATTATAGCTAAACAGCCTTCACTGATCTGAAAATAATAACTATCCAACTAAACGCTATAAGGAGAGAGGTGATGAACAAGAGAGAAATAAGGAAGTTAGCCGTTGTACTCTTCACAGTGTCACTAAGCATGCCGGTCATCAATGGCTGCTCAATGCCGCAAAACGACCCAACGAAACAGACTATTCCTACCGACTCTGATCAATGGCAAGAAAAACTAGGCAAAACTTTTGAGCAATTATCTGAAAGCGATCGACAGCTGCTAAGCCGCTATATGCTACGTATGAAACTCAGTGATGCTTATGATTCAGGAGCGATGCCGCGCACGACAATCAGGCAAGCTTTGTTACAACAGCGCGAGTATGAACGCTTGCACCCTAATAACCCAACTGGCGAAAAAAGCCCTGTAGTCGCCACGAATCAGCCCACTGGTATCAACGCCCAGACTTATCCTATAGCGCTATTACCCGTTAAGACCAGCGATAGCGATAGCCTAAACCAGGTCAAGCTACAATTTATGCTCTCCAACCATGGTGATACCCCTATCGAGAGCTTTAAGGGTTCGTTATTGATGAAAGACGCTAAGTTAAAAGAAGGTAAAGCGTTCAATGTCCCCTTGACTCAATTCGCCACTCCTATCGAGCCTGAACAGTCAGGCAAGATAATTATCGAAACAAGTATCGAGAATATCAACGTCATGCGCGCGATTAGAAACGCACAAGATGTGACGATAGAGATTAATGAAGGGACTTTGACGCTCACTGATGGACAAATATTCGAATTCGATAAAGCCTTAGAATAGTCATTGTCAAATGCATTGATATTGCAAAAAGACTGAATATGTTTATAAAAATATATTCGTAAAACGTAGCCATAAAAAAAGCCCTTATCCATTCAGATAAGGGCTTTTATGTTCACATAGAACAAATTTGGCGGAGACGGAGAGATTCGAACTCTCGAAGGGCTATGAACCCTTGCCGGTTTTCAAGACCGGTGCATTCAACCGCTCTGCCACGTCTCCATAGGTGCAACATTATAGCGACCTCAAATAAAAATGCAATAGCTGAAGCAAAAAAAACTATATTATTTTAACCATAGGCGTTTCTTGCGCGCGCAGACGTTGGTGTTCGCCAAATGCAGGCACATATCTAGCAGTCTATTGGCATAGCCCCATTCATTATCGTACCAAGCAAACACCTTGTATTGGTCGCCAACTTGCATTAATTGCTGACCATCAATAATCAGTGATTCAGGCTGATGGATAAAATCACTAGAGACTAACGGCTCATCAGTATAAGCCATAATGCCTATTAACGATCCGTCACTAGCCGTCTGCAGGGCTTCTCTGATCGCATCGATACTGACGTCTGCACTGTCAAAGACAAAGGTGACATCAATAGCAGCGACATTAATAGTAGGCACGCGAATAGAATGACCATTAATCTTACCGGCCATAGCAGGCAATACGCGCTCAGTGGCGGCGATACTGCTAGAAGTGGTTGGAATAATGTTGTGCCCAGAAGCACGCGCACGTCTCAGATCGCGGTGCGCTTGATCCAGCACGGTCTGATCAGCGGTGACGGCATGTATCTCTGTCATCATTGCAGAGCGCACGCCAAAGGCTTGGTCTAAAGTGTCAATCAAAGGTACTAGCGCCTGAGTGGTACAAGAAACGCTTGAAACAATAGGAAGATCATTGGTTAACTGTTCAGCATTGACGCCCATCACAATGCACGCCTCGACATCATCGAAAGGAGCCGCGCCAATAATGACCTGCTTTGCTCCGGCATCAATGTGCCGGTAAGCCTGCTCATAAGAGCGAAAATGGCCAGTACACTCTAGCACGACATCGATACCTAAGGTCTGCCATAGCAGCTGCTCAGGATTGGCCTCTGAGAGCATACGAATACAGTAAGTCCGAGTGTGTTTTGTGATACAAAGCTGAGTCTCAGTATCGCTGTGTGTGTCAGTATCGCTGTGCCTATCAGTATTGGTTATAATCTCAGCACTAACGCCAAGGGCACTTAAACGTCCATGAGTGCTATCAAATCTAAGTAAGTGCAGCAGCGTATCAGCCGGCGCTAAATCATTAATAGCCACCAAATGGATGGCATTGCCAAGTACTTCAAAGCGCTCTATCAGTGCGCGCAGTACGTTGCGTCCTATACGTCCAAAACCATTAATAGCGACTCTGAGCGGCCGTTTACGCACGCTGGTACCTTCTATTAAGCTCGCTTTGGTCTGCGGCGTTTTGTTTTGGCTTTTAGGCTTTACATCAGACATAAATAATATCGCTATAAATATAGAAGATAGAGTGGCTTTAAACCGTTCGGCTGACGACTGAGTCTAAGTAATAGCTGAGTTGATGACTAGATTTGCGAGGTTTCTAGAGTAGCATCGTATCTAGACTACGGCGTGATAAATATCAGCGCCAAACGTATCGTATTATAGTCTATCGTTTGCTTGAGCTGCTCATAAATAGGCTTAAGCTTGATGCTACCATCATCATTGAAGTCATTAGGATTATTGGCAACTTTTATGGCGACATAGGCATTACCTACGGCGGTCATAACCTCATCATCAGGACGCAGATGATCGCAGGCCAGACTCGGATCTTGCGCTTTAAGCTCGCTAATATGACGCATAATCGTCGATTGTGCTAGCTCTCGCGTCTGCGCAATCTCAATGATAGATAGGCTCTCTTCTAACAGCGCTTTTGTCGCGAGTAAGGTTGCTTCAGACTTATCAGCGACTTGGTTGCCCAGTTTCTGTTTTTTATTTTGCTGGGCTTTATCTTGCTCACGGCGTCTTTTTTGTAGCTTAGCATACGCCTCAATCACTGCTTGACTAGTCGTGCCCCCTGATTTGAGTACAAATTTATCATGACTTTGCTGTAGGCTTTTTTCATCGAGCATAGCATAGTTAGCGTCCGCCTCATTTGAGAGCTCTAAGAAACGCTTATCTGCGCCGCGGGCTAACGGGTCTAGCTGCAAGCTCATAGTATTCATGCCCAGCAGCTTCAGTCCCTCTAAAGACTTCAATCGCGATAAAGCTACATAGCCTTGACCTAACTCAAAAGTGCGCGACAGATCAATCTCTGCGGCATCTAAAGTCATGCCTTGCGATTTATGAATCGTAATCGCCCACGCCAGACACAATGGTACTTGCTCATAGCTAGCGAGCACATCGCCTGTCTCATCTTCAATAATCCACTCTTCTGGTTCAGCGATGACTTCGCGCCCTGAATTCAGCCTAACCACTGGCATTTTTGGCGCGGCTGAGGACTTATCTTTGGTGTTGGCTTTGGCTTTTTTATCTTTATCTGCTGTTTTGCTACTATCTTCATCGTCGATAGCAATCATGTCATCTTCGGCCATATCCGCTTTGGCATCACTTTTGGCTTTATCTTTAGCCTTGCTGTCATCGACTTTTACCGCCGCAAAGCCAATCAGCTCACCCATCGTACCGTTTGAGACGCCAAGCTCGTTGTTATTCTTAATGAACATCACTTTCGCGCCAACTTTTAGGATCAGCTCATCTTGCGTGCGTACGGTCTTCTTTAGAGTATCTACCAGCTTACTCTCACCCACAGATGAGGCTTCAAATCGTCTCGTCTCACCCTCTAGTGCCGCAAGCTCCTTGTCATTGATCTTATTGACGTTGAGGTTATGGGTATATAGCCGCGTACGCTTGATATCGACGTTTTGATCAAAGGTGTTCTCAAGCGCCGCAATCGCTTCAAAGCTGACATCCTGACGGCGGATCTGATTTAAGATATCGTCCAAATCAAGACCACCATCGGCAGCCGCGCTCTCTTGTCTATGCTGCTCAGATAGATAGCAGATGCGAAAGCCTGCATCGAGCCATGCTTCACTCATAAAAGCGAACTTATCGCGATTACTCTCGCCTTTACTACCTATAGGCGGCAGCTGAAAAAAGTCGCCTGCGACGACGACCTGAATCCCGCCAAAGGGGTTATCATTTTTGCGGACGTGTTTGAGCACTTGATTGACTAGATTGAGCTGCTTGGCATGCAGCATAGATATCTCATCGATGATAAGTACCGCGGTGTCTTTGAGTCTATCGGCCAAAAACTGCTTGCGCGCCAAGTTACTCAAATCCCGCTCCGTCAGCTCATCTTTGATACCGATGCCCGACCAACTATGAATGGTGATGCCATTCATATGAGTGGCTGCAATACCTGTACTGGCTGTCACCGCTACAGGTACGCGGCGCGCACGTAAGTAATGAATATATTGGTTAAGCGTATAGGTTTTACCTGAGCCTGCTGAGCCGGTCAAAAACACGTTCTTACCGGTTTTTAGAATATTAAGAGCAGAAGATTGACGCATAAACCTAGACCAATTAACAAAAGATAAAAAAGACTCGATAAGCAGCTTTGGGCCGACAAGGAGCCAAATGTTTGGCAGCAATTATAACAGCTACGCACGCTTTGCAAACTATTTTAACGAGGCAAGCTTAACAAACCAAAAGTTATATGAACGTAAAACCATTATTATTAAAAGTTGCTATCGCTTCTTGTGAAAGCTCAGTACGATAGACAGATAGCAATAGCTAAAGTCAGGAAGATTTATTCACTCATAAAAAGGAAAGCTCCATGTTATATGACACCCCTAATACTGAAAATAGCCCAGTTCAATTCCGCGACAAATACGATAACTTTATCAATGGCGAATGGGTCGCACCAGTCGATGGCGAATACTTTGATAATCCTAGTCCTATCGATGGTAAAACCATCTGCCAAGTGGCACGCTCAAAAGAAGCCGATATCGAAAAAGCTTTAGATGCTGCACACGCGGCCAAAGACGCTTGGGGCAAAACCAGCGTCACTGAGCGCGCGAATCTACTACTTAAAATCGCTGACAAGATGGAAGAGAACCTTGAAGCCATCGCCATTGCTGAGTGTTATGAGAATGGCAAGGCAGTGCGCGAAACCTTAGCCGCTGATATCCCTCTCGCGATTGATCATTTTCGCTACTTTGCCAGCGCCATTCGCGCGCAAGAAGGCGGCATCAGCCAAATTGATGAAGATACCGTCGCTTACCACTTCCATGAGCCTTTAGGCGTAGTCGGTCAAATTATTCCTTGGAACTTTCCGATTCTAATGGGAGTATGGAAACTGGCTCCGGCTCTCGCTGCGGGTAACTGCATTGTCCTAAAACCTGCCGAGCAAACCCCCGTCTCTATCCTATTTATGCTAGAGACCATTGGCATTGCCGATATCTTGCCAAAAGGCGTCCTTAACGTAGTGAATGGTTTTGGCGTTGAAGCCGGTAAACCGCTGGCTTCTAATCCGCGTATTAATAAAGTCGCCTTTACCGGCGAGACTACCACCGGTCGCCTAATCATGCAGTACGCTAGTGAAAACATCATTCCAGTCACCTTGGAGTTAGGCGGCAAAAGCCCTAATATTTTCTTCGCCGATGTCATGGATGAAGATGATGATTTCTTAGACAAAGCCGTTGAAGGTCTAGTGATGTTTGCGCTCAATCAAGGCGAGATCTGCACTTGTCCCTCACGCGCGCTGGTGCATGAGAGTATCTATGATGAGTTTATCAAACGCTGTGTTGAGCGCGTCAAAGCCATTAAGATGGGCAACCCACTTGATACCGATACTATGATTGGCGCGCAAGCCAGCTCTGATCAATTAGAGAAAATCTTATCTTACTTAGATATCGGCAAAAAAGAAGGCGCAAAAGTATTGGTCGGCGGCGAGCGTGCCAAACATGACGGCGATCTTGGCGATGGCTACTATGTACAGCCGACTATTTTTGAGGGCACTAACGACATGCGCGTGTTCCAAGAAGAAATCTTCGGTCCCGTACTTGCGGTCACGACTTTTAAAGACGATGAAGAAGCGATGAGTATTGCTAATGATACGCTATACGGCCTTGGCGCTGGCGTTTGGACGCGTAGTGTACACAAGGCTTACCGCTTCGGACGTGGTATTCAAGCTGGACGCGTATGGACCAACTGCTATCACGTCTACCCTGCGCATTCTGCATTCGGCGGTTACAAGCAATCCGGCATTGGACGCGAAAACCACTTAATGATGCTCGACCATTATCAGCAAACCAAAAACATGCTGGTCTCTTATAGTCCTAAAGCAATGGGCTTCTTTTAAACACTTGTTCACAGCGCTTTATGATTAAACCCATAAAGCGCCTCACTGATTAATGTTTATAAAGCATTAATCTATAAAGTAGTTTCAAGGAGTAAATAACATGGCTAATAAAATGAAAGCAGCTGTCCTGCATGAGTTTAATCAACCGCTACAGATTGAAGAAGTAGACATCCCAACCGTAGGTGCCGGTCAGATCTTAGTAAAAATGGAGGCCTCAGGCGTCTGTCACACGGACCTTCATGCCGTTGAAGGAGATTGGCCAGTCAAACCAAGTCCACCATTTATCCCTGGACACGAAGGCGTCGGTATCATCACCTCTGTCGGCGACAACGTCCATCACGTCAAAGAAGGCGACCGAGTCGGTGTGCCCTGGCTCTACTCTGCTTGCGGACACTGTACTCATTGTTTAGGTGGCTGGGAGACGTTGTGCCTAAAGCAAGAAAATTCAGGCTATTCGGTCAATGGTAGCTTTGCAGAGTATGTCCTGGCGGACGCCGACTATGTAGGCATTATCCCAGAAAGCGTCGACTCTGTAGAGGTTGCCCCTGTCTTATGCGCAGGTGTCACTGTCTATAAAGGCCTAAAAATGACGGATACCAAGCCTGGTGATTGGGTAGTGATTTCAGGTATCGGCGGCCTCGGTCACATGGCGGTACAGTATGCTGTGGCTATGGGACTTAATGTTGCTGCGGTCGATATTGATGACGAAAAACTTGAATTCGCTAAAAAGCTGGGGGCAACAGTGACGGTAAATGCCAAAAATACAGACCCAGGCGAGTTGCTACAAGAAAAAATCGGTGGCGCTCATGGCGTGTTAGTCACTGCAGTATCATCAAAAGCTTTTGATCAAGCCTTAAGCATGTTACGTCGCGGTGGTACTTTAGTATGTAACGGGCTCCCCACTGGCGACTTCCCGGTGTCAATCTTTGATACTGTACTCAATGGTATCACCATACGTGGCTCTATCGTTGGCACACGTCTTGACTTACAAGAGTCGCTAGATATGGCAGCGGCTGGCAAAGTCAAAGCGACCGTCAAAGCTGAGCCGTTAGAGAACATCAATGATATTTTTGAGCGGATGCGTAATGGCAAAATCGAAGGTCGTATCGTCATAGACTATAATCAATAACGGATAGTAAAATGACAGTGTTATAAGCTTATTACATAGTTATTCCAACTGTCAATTATCAGCCGAAGGTCGTATCTTTTTAGTCATATGCCAGTTGTGATGTGTCTAAAGATGATGCGACCTTTTTGATTTGACTGTGGCATACTGATACTAGAGAGCAATTATATAAACCATGGATGGGCTATAAGAAGGAGTACGATATGAAACTGGCAGCAACAGAGTCGTGTAAGGCGTTGATTGAGCTACTAAAGTCCAAGCATGGAAAGCTGATGTTTCATCAGTCAGGTGGCTGCTGTGATGGTAGCTCGCCGATGTGCTATCCATTAGGAGAGTTTAAGGTAGGCGGTCAGGATGTGCTGGTTGGTGAGCTTGTTGGCTGTCCATTTTATATGGGGCGCGCACAATACAATCTATGGCAGCATACCGATTTGACCATTGATGTCGTCAATGGTCGCGGTGCGAGTTTTTCGTTAGAAATCCCTGAAGGCAAACGCTTTATCGTACGCTCAGAAATCTGTACGATATAAGGACGTTTGACGCAAAACTAGGTAGCATTAATCTTAAATAATGTACCCCATATGACAGTCTTAGCTTGTCCTATGATATTGGGGAAAAACTGGCTGATTTAATGAAAACAAATCATAGCAGCACCTAATAACCACAGCATCTAATAGCTACCGCACCAAATAGTCAGCAGCTGCTCAATAATCCACTGATTTTTACAAATCATTGTCATTTATACGCTTGTCTATCATCACAACAATAAAAATATTTGTATCCGAAAAGTAACTAATTTATTAATATACATGTATATTAATAACTTTTTATTATGAATTTTACTGTCGAAATTCGTAAAAGTTACCTTTTTTGGTTGTATTAGCTCTCTAAAATAATAGAAATCGTCTTTTTTATTAAATTATTTCAAAGATTTCTTGCATTATCACTATTTATGAGAGTATATTCAAACGACTTATTTATAACGATATGTCCTACATTATATAAATTAAATCTTTCTCAACTTTATATATGTATCTTTTTGTAAAGAATATATCTTTAAAATAAATATACCAAAAGCAGTTGAAAGTTTGCTAATTCCTCAGACAGGCATAGCAATTTATAAGCAACTACCTATCATTACATGGGACGTAAAATGCAAAAATCATTTTTTAAACTGACGCTGTTGACCACGCTTATCTTGGGTATGAGTGCTTGTAGTGGCGACAATAAAACCACTGACGAGTCTGTTGTCAGCTCAGATGCAAAAGCCGCTAAAACCCTACTTTATTGTTCAGAAGGCAGCCCAGCTGGTTTCGATCCCGCACAGTACACCGCCGGCACCGATTTTGATGCAAGTGCTTATCCTATCTATAACGGTTTGGTACAGTTTAAAAGAGATGGGACTGAAATTCAGCCAGGACTCGCTGAAAGCTGGGATATTAGCGAAGATGGTAAGACCTATACCTTTAATCTTCGAAAAGGCGTCAAGTTCGGTAAAACCGATTATTTCACACCAAGTCGCGATTTCAACGCAGACGATCTGATTTTTACATTAAAACGTCTCACCAACCCAGACTTTGAATTTAACAAAGCTTACCCTGCAGAATTCCCCTATTCAGTTGGCATGGGATTACCTGACATCATCTCAAATATCGAAAAGGTCGACGACTATACTGTCAAAATCACGCTTAACGAAGTCAATGCCCCATTTTTACAAAACCTAGCGATGCCATTTGCTTATATCAACTCTGCTGAATATGCAGATCAGTTGATGGCCTCTGGTAATGAGCCTGATATCAATAACAAACCTGTTGGTACTGGGCCTTTCGTCTTTACGTCCTATCAAAAAGACGCGCAAATCCGTTATACCAAAAACCCAGACTATTGGGACAAAGACAACATCTACATCGACAACCTTGTGTTTGTTATTACTAAAGATTCAGCCGTTCGTGCGCAAAAAGTTCAAGCGGGTGAATGTCATGTATCGGCATATCCAAAACCTGCCGAAATTGAATCGGTCAAAAAATCTGGTAAAGCCACCGTTCTTGATCAACCAGGTTTTAACGTCGGTTATGTGGGCTACAACGTTGAAAAGCCAAAGCTAAGTGATCTTAAAGTACGTCAAGCATTGGATATGGCGATCAATAAAGACGCGATCATCAATGCTGTCTATCAAAGCGAAGGTCTCAAGGCAACCAACCCAATGCCGCCTACGCAGTGGGGCTACGACGACTCTTTAAAAGATGCACCTTATGATGTTGAAAAAGCAAAAGCGCTGATTAAAGAAGCTGGCGCGGACAATATGAACATCGACTTATGGTACATGCCTGTTCAACGTCCATATAACCCTAATGCCAAACTCATGGCTGAAATGCTCCAAGCAGATTGGGCGAAGATTGGCGTCAATGCCAAACTGGTTACTTATGAGTGGGGCGAATACCTAAAACGCGCGGCGAAAGGCGAGCCTGATGTGATCTTGGCAGGTTGGACGGGTGATAATGGTGATCCAGATAACTGGTTGGGCTCATTACTGTCTTGTGACGCGGTCGGTGGTAATAACTACTCACGTTGGTGTAATAAAGACTTTGATAATTTGGTCATGAAAGGACGTCAGGTCACCAATCAAGATGAGCGTGTGGATGACTATGTACAAGCTCAGCAGATCTTCAAAGAGCAGCTTCCTTGGACGACTATGGCGCATTCGGTAGTTACCGTGTTCACTGCACCAAACATTGTGGATTTCAAAATCAGTCCACTTGGTGCTGTACGTTTCGATGGCGTGAACGTTGAATAGCCTTAGCTAATTACGTCCGGTACGACATGCACTATTATTTGATTTGTATTCGGCTGGCTCAGAATCTCTGTTCCAGCCGTATTTATATGAGTTGATTGTTTTTTGACTCACATACTTTTCATTTGAGCACCTTTCACTTGAGTACTTTTGATTTAAGTGCTTGGTCATTTAAGGGCATGGTTACGGACGACCTCATTCATTGCTACTACTCCATTCATTGAATCACAACTATTGAGCAGCCCATGCTACTTTATATTCTGCGCCGTATCGCCATTCTTATTCCTGTCTATCTTGGCCTCACGCTATCGACTTTTACTCTGATCCGTCTCGTACCAGGCGATGCAGTCGAAATCATGATGGGTGAGCGTATGGTGGATCCAGAGCTACATGCTCGCGCCCTAGAAAGACTGGGATTAGACAAACCCCTTATCGTTCAATACTGGGATTACTTGACGGGTATATTGACGGGTGACTTTGGTCAATCCTTTCGTACTCGCTCTCCTGTGTTACAAGACTTTTTTGCACACTTCGTTCCAACGTTAGAGTTGGCGCTATGTGCGATTGTCATTGCTAGTGTGATTGGTGTGAGCTTAGGTATCTTTGCCGCGCTACGCCGTGGTACTTGGATTGACTATACTCTGATGTCAGGGGCGCTGGCAGGATACTCGATGCCGATCTATCTATTGGGACCTATCCTAACTGGTATATTCGCTCACTATCTTGGCCTTTTACCCGTTGCTGGTGTGATCTCTGTCGCACAGTTCTTAGATGTTCATCCCTTGTACGGCTCATGGTTGCTTGGCTCTCTCACCTCAGGGGAACCGGGCGCTTTTTGGAATGTGGTCAAACACTTTATCTTGCCATCGATTGCACTATCGACCATTCCACTCGCGATGATCGCGCGGATGACACGCTCTGCGATGCTGGAAGTGTTGGATGAAGACTATGTGCGTACGGCTCGCGCCAAGGGCTTATCGCCACGCCGCGTGATCATGGTACACGTGATGCGTAACGCGCTAATCACTGTCGTCACTGTGGTTGGCTTACAAATGGCAACCTTGCTTGCAGGCGCGATTATTACCGAGACTATCTTTAGCTGGCCGGGTGTTGGTAATTGGCTTCTCGATGGCTTTTTTACTCGTGATTACCCCATTGTGCAAAACGGTATTTTACTGGTCGCTACTGCCTTGATTTTGGTCAGTTTATTTATTGATATTTTGTATGGTCTGATCAATCCACGTATTCGACATACCTCTTAATGTCACAATGTCACAATGTTGCAATGTCACATTGATAAATATTTATATTATAAATAGTGATGATTGGCGCTGAAGTGATGTTTTAGCAATGCTTAGTACTTTTTTAGGAACAAAATTCTAAAAAATGTCACTGCGCTAGCCACTATAGGAACTGCTCATGAAGCCTTCTGTTCTCCCCTCTGATGTCAATCTGATGGCTGCCACACCGCCATCGTCTTGGCAACTATTTTTATCGACCTTTTGCCGAAACAAGGGCGCGGTGCTGGGTTTTATTATTCTCATGCTAATGGTTATTGTTGCCATACTCGCGCCCGCAATTGCCCCCCATGACCCTTATGAGTTATTTACCGGCCAAGAGCAATTGCCGCCAGCCTTTTTAAGTGGTGGTGATGCGATGTTTTGGCTAGGCACTGATGATGCTGGACGAGATACCTTGTCTCGGGTGATGTATGGCGCGCGTTACTCTTTATTTATCGGTCTGAGCGCGACGACCCTTGCGATGCTAGTCGGCATCTCTTTAGGACTTAGTGCTGCCTTTTGGCCCAAAGTTTGGGGCAAAGCGGTCATGCTGGTCAATGATATTTTGATGTCTTATCCAAGCTTACTACTAGCCATCATCATTGCCGCTATCTTAGGGCCCTCTATGACCAATACGATTATTACCATCGCTTTGGTCTGTACGCCGCCTTTTATTCGTCTGACTCGCGCCACCGCAATGGTAGAGCTACAACGTGAGTACTTTATCGCCTCGCAAGTGATGGGTGCTGGCGTACTGCGTTTATTATTTATCACGATTCTACCCAACTGCATGGCACCGCTTATCGTACAAGCAACGATGATTTTTTCCTCTGCTATTTTAGAAGCGGGTGCGATTGGTTTCTTAGGCTTTGGGGTACAGCCACCTGATGCTGAATGGGGCGCGATGCTCGGTACGGCTCGTCAATACATTCAAAGTAATGTTTGGCTCGCTATTTGGCCAGGTATCGCTATTTTCTTGGCTGCATTGTCGATTAACTTGACGGGTGATGGCCTGCGTGACGCGCTCGATCCCAAATTAAAGCAGGTGACCTAAGATGACTGAACCTTTAATTAAAACGCCTACCGCTCATACTTCTATGAATGGTGCATCAACAACAGACGCGCCGCTGTTATTGGATATTGAAAACCTGTCGGTCACTTTTGGTCAAGGAAAGCGTGCCTTTCGTGCTGTCGATGATGTGTCTTTAAAAATCACACAAGGTGAAGTCATCGCTGTCGTTGGTGAATCCGGCTCAGGTAAGTCAGTCACGATGATGGCGCTAATGGGACTATTGCCGCCGTCTGCCACCGTCCGCGCCAAGCGAGTGATGTTTGATAATAAAGATATGATCAGTATGCCTGCCGAAGAAAAACGCGGCATCATTGGCAAAGACATCTCCATGATCTTTCAAAACGCGATGTCTTGCCTCAATCCAAGCTTTACCGTTGAGATGCAGCTGGGTGAAGTACTGCGCAAGCATCTTGGTTTGCGCGGTGCAGCAGTACAGGCACGCATATTAGAGCTGTTAGAGTTGGTCGAAATGCCTGACGCCAAAAACCGACTCAAAGTGTATCCACATCAACTCTCAGGCGGTATGAGCCAACGCGTTATGATTGCGATGGCGCTTGCGTGTGAACCAAAACTGCTCATCGCAGACGAGCCAACGACCGCACTTGATGTCACCGTACAAGCGCAGATCATGGATTTGCTCGGTCGATTGCAACGCGAAAAACAGATGGCAATGGTACTGATCACCCATGATTTGGGCCTTGTTGCACAAAACTCGCGTGATGTCGCGGTCATGTATGCTGGACAAGTGGTTGAAACCAGTACCGTGCCAGAGGTTTTCCAACATCCTGCACACCCTTATACAGAGGCACTATTACAAGCCATTCCTGAGTTGGCTATCGGTCAAGATCGACTGAACAGCTTGCCCGGTGTCGTACCAAGCCAATATGATCGTCCAAGCGGCTGTTTATTATCTCCTCGCTGCCCATATAAAGAGCCTGCTTGTGACGTGCCGCCGCCTATTTTGGACACACCAAATGGCAAAGTGCGCTGCATTTATGCCGATCCTACTGCTCGCACCCCCATCTCTCACGCTGCTATTTTGGAGTCACAAGTATGAGTAATAAAGTGGTTTTAAAAGCAGACAATCTACACAAGCACTATCCTGTATCGCAAGGATTGGGTAAACCAAAAGCGCACGTCAAAGCGCTGAACGGTATCTCTTTTGAGCTTGAGGCTGGCAAGACATTGGCAGTCGTTGGTGAATCAGGCTGCGGCAAATCTACCCTTGCCCGCCAGCTGACACTCATCGAGCAGCCGACGCAGGGCGAGCTTTTTATCAACGACGAAGCCACCACTGGCTATAGTAGAAAGGCGCTCAAAGACTTACGTACCGAAATTCAAATGGTCTTCCAAAACCCTTATGGTAGCTTGAATCCGCGTCATACTATCGCCTACCAACTGACAGAGCCGTTGGATATTCATACCAACCTGTCGAAAGAAGAAAAGCGTGACAAAATCAATGAGATGATGAGAAATGTCGGCCTACGTCCTGAACATGCTGGGCGTTTCCCACATATGTTTTCGGGTGGTCAGCGCCAGCGGATTGCCCTCGCCCGCGCGATGATGCTCAATCCTAAAATCGTCGTCGCTGATGAGCCTACCTCTGCACTTGATGTGTCGATTCAAGCGCAAGTCTTAAATCTGTTTATGGATTTGCAAGATGAGTATCGTACTGCCTACGTCTTTATCTCACACAACTTGTCAGTCGTACGTCATGTCGCTGATGATGTGATGGTCATGTATTTAGGTCAAGCCGTCGAGCACGGGCCGAAAGAAGCCATTTATAATGCGCCAAAGCATCCTTATACCATCGCATTACTGGCGGCTGCACCCACAGTAAATGGCCAAAAGAAAGATTTGACGCTACAAGGTGAGCTACCAAGCCCGCTTAATCCGCCAAGTGGCTGCGCTCTACATAAACGCTGTCCATATGCGACCTCGCAGTGCAGCGAAATCGAGCCACAACTGCGCGAATGGGATGGTCGATTGGTGGCTTGTCTGCGTTTGGAAGAAATATATGGGTAAAAGGACTAACGGCTAAGTAATATTCACCACACCGCGGCATTTAGGAAACTGCGCGCACCCATAAAAGGACTGTCCTTGGCGTGCGCCATTTTTTGCCACACGTTTGACCATCTCGCCGTTGCATTTCGGGCAAGCTGGTGTTTGAATCAGATTAGCGTTATCTTCTGTCGCTTTAAGTATCTCAGGTTCTTCCACCTGTGGCTCATATTCTATAATCTCAAATGGCGTAAGAAAAACCTTATCAGCCATATCATGCGGTTTGATTATTTGCTGAGTATTTAGACTATCAATTGGTAATGCGGTAGATTCAACCTCAGTTTGACCAGACCATCGATGCACTTCTCTACTCTTTAGGATAGTTCTATCAACAGTTTCTTTTATTATAGACTCAGGTGTGGGATTATCAGTATTCTTACTACCATTGCTATGCTTATCTTTTAGATAAGCTTTATGCTGCCGATTGGTGCGCCATGATTTACTAAACCTATTGCTTTCTATCTGCTCAACAATGGATTTGACCTCGTCTTCAGTGAGTATCTTATATTGCTTTTTCTTTACATACGAGACCATGCCACTAGTCAATACATGTTCGGGCAATTCATCGCGGGTTTTCAACTCACATTCACCGATAAAAGCAATCATCGAATGAAAGTAGCTCAGCTTCAACCCTAATAAATCTGCGAGCGTCTTAATATGTAAGTAGTTTTGACGTAGCGGATTTTGAAATTTGTATTTACTTCCATTAGGAAAGACTTGCGTCCACTGTCTTTGGTTCTCGCTACCGTATATCCAACCTTTATAGTTTTTGGTTTCAATGACAAAGATGCCGTATACAGAGATGATAATATGATCGATTTGCGTACTGCCGTCATTGACTAATGGCAAGGTGACATTGTTTAGGCGATGATAAATGTCTTTGTCAAGCTTTAGCCACATGGCGACGTTGATGACGGTTTCACCTAAGAAACCTTTAAAGCTGGACATCAAGGACATCGTTTTTATCTCTATTTATCAGTATAAAGCGCTTGAATAAAACCTTAATAATACAACATAAGCCTATAAATGCGATATGCTATCCAATTATTTTTACTACCAAATACTAGCTTTTTGGACTAACTTTATGAATACTGTCAGCAGCACACTACTAAAAACTGCGCTTAGCGCCAGCTTACTATTATCACTACCTGTGATGGCAGCAGTGCCTCAAAAATGGAAGTTAGATACCCCAAAAACCAAAGTCGACTTTGAGGTAGCATATTTAGGGAATGGTACGGTTGAAGGCCAGTTTCATAACATGGATGGTTCTATCAATTACGATGTAAAGAACCCAACAAGTACTACCGTTAATTTTACTGTAAAAACGAGCAGTATTGATGCTGGTGGCAATTTGCGTAATGCCTTTTTGCGGCGCAAGGAGCTACTCAACACAGCTAAATACCCGACTATGAGATTTGTCTCCAAAAAGGTCAGCATGATTAATGCCAAAGAAGCGCATGTCACAGGCGACTTTACGGTTTTGGGAAAAACCAAACCTTTAACCGTAAAAGTAGTCTTATCTGATGTCAAAAAAGACCCCAAAACCGCGCGTCCGTTTTTAAACTTTCAAGCTATTGGTAAAGTGAATCGCCTCAATTATGGCGTGACCGCCTTCCCAAATATGGTGGGTACAGTCATTCCGATTAACATCACAGGACAGCTTGTAGCGGCAAACTAAAGGGAATACAGCGACTGTAATATTTATGACGCTTTGACTTAAGCATAAAAACCCAGCGCCAAACGTTTGTTATTGACGTTTTACGCCGGATTTTAGTTTGATTGCTAATGAGTATGTATTATCTATACCCTGTTCTAATAGCAATAGATAAGTAGTAAAAGACCTAACTATTACAGTAATTGTCAGGTCTTTTTAACATTGCCTTGTTAGTACTGCCAAGGCTGATCCTGTTCGATACCGGCTTTATCTATTTTATTTCTTTTTTTCTGAATCTTAGTATCTATTTTTTCTTGCTTTTTTAACGCTTTTTGATTGATATCATCTATCAAGCCTTGGATCTTCTTATCCACTTTGTCTTGCTCTTTTTGACGGACCTTATCAACTTTAGCTAACTCTTTTTGACGCGCTTTATCTATTTTATCTTGCTCTTTTTGACGCAGTTTATTGAGCTTACTCAGCTGCTTTTTTGCCTTTTTACTTAAGGTAATATCATCTTTCGCTTGGTTATTAGCAGATTTATTCGACATAATAGCTCTCCTTTATCAGATTATATAAACTCTCTTTAAACTTGATAATGCTGACATTCGATAGTAAGTCAGTATCCCTGTCTAATCAACGCGTCACTACAAAACAGGTACACGCCCTTAATCTGTCTGTAGATCGGCAAACTAGAGACAACACGAATCATGGTTTACTATGGAACACTACCTTAATCTCAATACAGGTGTAATGGACTAAATTAGGGAAAAATAGCCTCTAGATGCGAGCATTTTAATAATTGTGAAATATGCGAGACATGGCTCAGTTTTCTTTAAAAGCTTATGCGCGCCTCGTCCCTCGGCAGAAACGAAGCAATAAAAAGAGCCACCAGAATAATCCAGTAGCTCTGCTCAATAATGTCATTAACTCAACTATAAACCATAGTTAAGTGCTGGGCTAAAGCCCCAGCCTACAAATTAAACCAAACTATTTACCGCTTCAACCACCGCCTCGCTTGTAATACCAAACTCTTTGTACAAGTCGCTAGCAGGTGCTGATTCGCCATAAGTGGTCATGCCGATGACTTTGCCATCAAGGCCAACGAACTTATACCAGTAGTCCACATGCGCTGCTTCGACTGCGACACGGGCACGGATAGCAGCAGGTAGTACTGAATCACGGTAGCTGGCATCTTGCTCCATAAAGATCTCAGCACACGGCATAGAGACCACGCGCACGCCTACACTGTTTTCGCTAAGTGTCTTGTATGCTTGTATCGCAAGGCCGACTTCTGAACCGGTAGCGATGATAATGGCTTGCAGCTTACCTTGCTCTTTCGCTAGTACATAACCACCTTTAGCAATATTAGCGACTTGGCTTGTATCACGCGCTTGATGTGGTAAGCCTTGACGGCTAAAGATAAGCGCTGATGGGTTGTTTTCAGACTTGATTGCTTCTACCCAAGCACTTGCAGATTCAGTCGCATCACACGGACGCCATGTGCGCAAGTTTGGCGTAGTACGCAGACTCGTCAATTGCTCAACAGGCTGATGCGTTGGACCATCTTCACCCAGACCGATAGAGTCATGCGTATAGACATGAATGACACGCTGTTTCATTAATGCGCCCATACGCACTGCATTACGCGCGTACTCCATAAACATCAGGAAGGTCGCAACATAAGGGATAAAGCCGCCATGTAGCGCGATACCATTAGCAATCGCGGTCATACCGAACTCACGTACGCCGTAGTAAATATAGTTACCGTCAGCGTCGGTTTCGATACCCTTGGCGTCTTTGAAAAGGGTTAAGTTTGAGCCAGCCAGATCCGCTGAACCACCCATGATTTCAGGTAGCAAAGGCTGTAGCGCATTGATCGCGTTTTGACTGGCTTTACGACTGGCGACATCACCGCCTGCTTCTTGAGTTTGCTGGATATAGTCTTTTGCTTGAGCCTCAAAGTCGCTTGGTAGCTCGCCATTTAGACGGCGCATCAGCTCTTCTGCAAGCTCTGGATAGGCTTTTTTATAGCCTTCAAAGGTCGCGTTCCAGTTCTTTTGCATGACATCGCCTTTGGCCTTGCCATCCCATGCTTCATAGATCTCATCATCTAACTCAAATGGCGCGTGTTTCCATGCCAGCTCATCACGAGTTAGCGCGATTTCATCATCACCAAGCGGCGCGCCGTGGCTAGAAGCTTTGCCTTGCTTGTTTGGGCTACCTGCACCAATAGTGGTTTTGCAGATGATTAAGCTTGGACGAGTCGTCTCATTGATCGCTTGCTCGGTCGCTTGAGTAATGGCGTCGGTATCATGACCATCGACTTTGATCACCTGCCAGCCGTAGCTCTCAAAGCGCATTTGTGTATCATCGGTGAACCAGCCTTCGACGTCGCCATCGATAGAGATGCCATTATCATCATAGAAAAATACTAGTTTACCCAGCTCTAACGTTCCTGCAAGCGAGCAGACTTCATGGCTAATGCCTTCCATTAAGCAGCCATCGCCTAAGAACGCATAAGTATGATGGTCGATAACTTCATGACCGTCACGGTTGAACTGCGCGGCAAGCGTTTTTTCGGCGATAGCAAAACCTACCGCATTAGCGATACCTTGGCCTAGTGGACCTGTCGTCGTTTCCACACCAGGGGTATAACCCAGCTCTGGGTGACCTGGCGTCTTTGAATGCAGCTGGCGAAAGCCTTTTAGATCGTCAACGCTGACGTCATACCCTGAAAGATGCAATAATGAATAAATCAGCATCGAGCCATGACCGTTTGATAATACAAAGCGGTCACGGTTATGCCAGTTAGGATCAGCAGGGTTATGCTTCAAAAACTTGCGCCATAACACTTCAGCGATATCGGCCATACCCATCGGCGCGCCGGGGTGGCCTGAGTTGGCTTTTTGTACCGCGTCAAACGAGAGCACACGAATAGCATTAGCAAGTTTACGTTCATTAATTGGGGTAGGCATAGCAGGTCCTAATATTCGGATGATAAGTCAAGAAGACAAAAGGAAAAGCGATTGAGTAATAAGACTAGAGCGTAATAACTGCGCGCGCTCGATAATTAGGGCGTGTTGAACATTCGCAAATAGGCACTGCTGATCGCTAAAATTGTTC
>NZ_JADQAL010000006.1:0-104788 GCF_022129275.1 Psychrobacter sp. Ps3 | reverse complement strand
ATCGCCTAAAAAATAGTCTCTGTCAGTGCCATGGTCGAATGTTCAACACGCCCTAGCTTTACGGTCCAGTAAATAGAGTGAGGTTTAAGCCGCTTTGGACTCTATAAAAGTCCAGTATAAATATCTAATTATTTGTATATATTAAACACGGATTAGCGAATATTATCTAATATTTTCAAGGCCTTGGCGGTATTTAACTGACAAGCGGTATTTTTTTGGGTATCATTGCCAGGCTTAGCAGGCTTGAAGCACTATAATAGATTTATTTATTTATCACATTTCAATAATCATACTGTTTCGGTTATCCAAACATTATGATTAACCCTTCTGCTGTAAGATTATTTTACGGTGACTTAATAAAGCGAAGAACAGCATGTCAATATCAGAGATGTTAAAACCGAAATTTTCACTAAAAACCGGTGAAGGTTTTAATTTTAACTATCCTGAGGTTTATGTCTTGCTGCTAAGCGTGGCTCTTCTCGCTTTATATTATGAGTTCAGTCCAATAGCGATGGCCCTTTTTGTCATCATCTCTTTGCCTAGTTTGATGATTCTTGTATACAACTATCGGCGTCCCTCAAATTTTTGGACTTCAAATGCGGTTGTTGTTTTATTAGGGACAGTCATTGGTACGATGCAATTTTGCGTAGTAATCGCTTTGAGTTTAGCCGTGCTGATTGCCGTGCGCATCATTATTAGCGAAGCAGAGAACCGCGCTAAGCTTTTGATGGTAGCGATCATAACTATGGTGATATTTTATTATGTTAGTATCACTTTAAGTGGCTCTAAAATAGATTGTGATAAAGGCGTCGTACCGCTTACTATTTTGTTTGCAAGCTTGTTAGTTGTGCTCGGTCACTTTTGGTTTTTTTATAATAAGTACATCGAGCATAGCCGCATAGCCGCGCAGTCTAAAGACAGACTCAGCACTATGGTGTCAGTGATTAGTAAGCTGACCCGCTTTGTACCGCAGCAGATATGGCAACCTATTGTTAAATCAAATAGCGAGGTTCGAGTCGCTAATAAGCGTGCGAAGCTGTCTATTATGTTCTCAGATATTGTTGGCTTTACAGAGCTGTCCGATAGTTTGAGCGCTGACAATTTAGCCGATATTTTAAATACTTATATGGAGGTAATGACCGATATCGCTAATAAACATGGCGCAGTGTTAGATAAGTTTATCGGCGATGGTATGGTTTGCTTCTTTGGTGAGCCCAATAGTCGCGGAGTGCGTCAAGACGCGCTAGATTGTGTGGCGATGGCAATAGATATGCGCCGCGAGATGCGTACGCTCAGACAAAAGTGGCGATTGATGGGGTTTGATGGTCTATACGTGCGCATTGGCATTACTACCGGCTACTGCCATGTTGGTAACTTTGGCAGTAGTAGCCGATTGAACTATACTATTATCGGTAGAGAAGCCAATCGTGCAGCGCGTCTCGAGCAAGCCGCGGGCAACGATGAGATTTTGATCAGCCAAGCGACTTATGACTACATTTGCCATGATTATCAGTGTAAATATGCAATTAGCTATAAGTTAAAAGGCTTTGATGATGTTATTCGGGCTTGGCAGGTTCTTGATCCCGATGCCGATAAGGATGAGTCGTCTAAATGGGTCGATCATACTTTGCCGGGTTTCAATCTCCATCTTAACTTCAAAGATATGAAAAATTACGATTATCAAGAAATTAGAAATCGTCTCAACTTTGCGCTAGAGCGTATCGAAAAAGAAGAGAATAATCAAATGTCAGGTCGATAAAAACATGAGTTAATTTCTTATAGCTTTATAATATAAAAGCCCAGCGATTCTATTTAGAATCGCTGGGTTTTTTATTCGAAAAGCTTTTATTAAGCCAACAAGCTCATAGAAGGCTTAATGGTTTTCTTTGGCATGGTTCAGAGTATATTTTGGTATCTCGATAGTTAAGTCATCCTCTTCGACAACAACTTGGCAAGAGAGACGAGAGTCAGGCTCAAGCCCCCAAGCACGATCTAATAAATCGGCTTCGATATCGTCCATCTCATCTAGACCGTTAAAGCCTTTACGCACGACGACGTGACAGGTAGTGCAGGCTTTTGACATCTCACAGGCATGCTCAATTTTGATGCCTTTTTCGAGTAGCGCTTTACATAAGTTACTACCAGTCTCAAGCTCAACTTCAGTACCTTCAGGACAAATCTCGTGATGGGGGAGTACAGTAATCTTTGGCATAAATAATCTATCCGCGATTTATTAATTAAAAATGTAGGGGTTAATAGCGTTTAAAGTCTATGTGGGAAGCGCGCTCTTTATGAGCTACCAGTCTTTTGCACTAGTGCCGGCCATGCTAGTTTTGACGCTTTGGTTCATGATGCTAGCTGCAAAAGCATCGCTCAAAGGTTTAAGCTTAGCTTGCTGGGCTTCGATATTGGCTAGATCATCATGAGCGAGTGCTTCTTGTAAGGCTTGCATTTGCGTGGTTAATGCTTGTTTGGCTTCTGTTGTGAGTAAACTGTCGAATTCGCCAAGCGCTGATTGTAGCGCTAACAGCTCACGCTCCGCTTCGACTTTTGTTTCAATCAAAGAGCGAGCATTCTTATCTTCTTCGGCATGTTTAAAACCTGCTACTAACAGCTGCTCTTTTTGCTCATCAGATAAGCCATAAGAAGGTGTGATTTCGATCTGGCTTTCCGTACCTGTACTGGTTTCTTGCGCGCTCACAGTCAGCTGTCCGTTCGCATCGATACTAAAAGTCACCTCAATACGCGCAAACCCGGCCTTCATCGGCGGGATGCCGTACAGCTCAAAGCGTCCCAATGAGCGGCAGTTTTCAACCGTTTCGCGCTCACCTTGGACCACATGGACTACTAGACCGGTTTGCCCATCTTGGTACGTGGTAAAGGTTTGACGTTTTTTGACGGGAATAGGTGTATTACGCGGGATGAGCACTTCAACTAAGCCGCCCATGGTCTCAAGCCCAAGTGACAACGGGGTAACGTCAAGTAAGAGTAGGTTATTATCGCTATTACCGTTGATAAGCTGATGCGCTGTTTGCGCCGCTCCTAAAGCGACTACTTCATCAGGATTAAGACGAGATAACGGCTGCTTACCAAAAAACTCAGCTACGGTATTTTGGATAGTTGGCATACGCGTAGAGCCGCCAACCAAAACGACCTCATCTAAGTCTATCACTGATAGTTGGGCATCGCGTAGTACTTGCTCGCAGACCGCTAAGGTACGGCGGCTAACGGGCTGTGCAATAGCAAGCAAGTCCTCATGAGTTAATACCCCTTGGAAAGTTTGCTCATTGATAGCGATATCGACATCTACTTGTTGGCTGTCGGTTAGCGCCTGCTTATAGGTTTTAGCCTGCTGAGCTAAGATAGATTTGTCATGCCGACTAACCTCAGCAGGATCGATACCCAACTGCTTGATAAGCCAATTGACCAATAAGCGGTCAATATCATCGCCGCCTAACGCGCTGTTACCGCCTGTAGCGAGCACTTCAAACACGCCATCGGTCAGCTTTAAGATAGACACATCAAAAGTACCTCCACCTAAATCATAAATGAGGTAGTAGCTTTCGGTATCGTCTTGATTAGGCTTGTCGAGACCATACGCAACTGCAGCGGCAGTAGGCTCGTTAAGCAGTCTTAATACATTAATACCGGCGGCTTGAGCAGCGTCTTTAGTCGCTTGACGCTGCGCCTCATCGAAATAGGCCGGTACGGTAATGACAGCGCCTTCAACGCTATCTGCAGGCAAGGCATCGCTTGCGCGCTCATTTAGGGCGGCTAGTATGCGCGCGGATACTTCTACTGGTGAGACATCCCCCTGCGCGGTCATAAATGCTGGCATAGCGTTTTCGCTACCACTGAGCTCATAAGGATGTGAGAATTTAATGTCTGCTTGACTACGGCCCATAAAGCGCTTGGCGGAGATGATGGTATTTTTAGGATCATCTGCAAGGTGGGCTAGTGCTTCAGAGCCGACTACAGGTGCCCCAGTAGCAGGATAGTAAACAACAGAAGGGAGTAGCGTATCGGCATGATGTTTCGCTGGCAGTACTTGCGCCTTGCCTGAACGGACGACTGCTGCTAATGAGCGCGTGGTTCCTAGATCAATACCAAGGCCAAAACGATGCTGGTGAGGCTGGGCACTTTGATTGGGTTCAGCAATTTGCAATAAAGACATAAGACAGCTCAAAAAATAAAAGTGAAAAATGAGAGGGTAATAAAAAAGCGGCTATTAGAATCTGTTGTTATATATTTTCTAAGACAAAGCTAAGTCAGGCATATTATACGTGATTACCGCTGATATCGTAACTCTAGCAATAGCTCCGACAGTATAAAATCTACTGATGATAAAAAGGGCAAAGGCCGCTCATCGTCATGAAGCCAATAATAATCACATAAAGATTCAGTTTGTAAGCTTAGACATACAGATCATCGTCGTCTGCTTGTTCTGCATTAGCAAGCTCATCGAGCGCTATAGTGATATCAGCATTGAGCTTGACTAAGAATTTTAGCTTTTGGGTCGCATCGATGGCCGTTTGCCATTGCTCCTGCTGATACGCCTCTTTGAATCGCGTTGACTGCTCTTCTAAGCGGCTCGTAATCTGTGGATGTAACTGCTGTAGGCTCGAGCGCTCTTTATCTTCAATAGCGGTTTCTAAATCAATGCGCAACTGCATGGCATCATCGAGGAACTCTAAATCGGCAATGGAATGCTCCAAAGTCTGTGCTTGCCCAGCCATATCTAATAGATAGGCGGCTCGGCTATCTGGATGACTCAAAGTTTGATAGGCTTGATTGATAACGGCTGACGCTTGCCCAGACTGCTGCAGATGATCACTAGTATTACTTTTTGCTATATTGTCAGGATGATAGCGTTTTTGTAGCAAACGCAGTCGCTGATCTAGAGCCTGCTGAGATAAGTCAAACTGAACAGGCTGCTCAAATAAAGCGAAAAAATTATCGAACTGAGCGTCTGGCTGCGCATGGTTATCTGAAGTCATATTTTGACCTTTAAAAATGATACTCATTTATTGTTATATTTAAGGGTTAATCTATCAAAGGTTTGGCTATTTTAAACAAGCAAAACATCATACGGTAAATGATTCACCGCAGCCGCATTCGCCTTTTTGATTAGGATTAGTGAATTTAAAGCCTTCATTTAATCCTTCTTTTTCGTAGTCCATCAGCAGACCATCGAGATATACTAAGCTTTTTGGATCAATAAAAATACTGACACCGCGACTGTCATAGCGCGTATCGTTATCGTCGGGAGTATCTACAAACTCCAAAACATAGGCCAAACCTGAGCACCCTGCAGTACGAATACCAACGCGGATACCTTCGCCTTTACCGCGATTATCTAAAAACTCTCGAACATGCTGAGCGGCGCGTTCTGTCATTTCAATCATGCCAACTCCTATTATTTATCAATAACTAAGACTGTAATCACTAAGATTATAATGAGTAAACTTATCAGTAGGGTATAAAATAAAGGTGACAATGGCATAAGCTGTATTGTCACCTCCGTAGCGTATAAAGCTCAGCGCTCTATAGACTTATTATAAAGATAAGACGCCTTCAACTAAACCGCTTAGTGCGCGACTTCTTCTTGCGTATCGCTAGTACCATGCTTTCCTTTGTAGTCGCTGATAGCGGCTTTAATTGCATCTTCTGCTAAGACTGAGCAATGCACTTTAACGGGTGGCAAAGCAAGCTCTTGAGCGATATCATTGTTTTTGATCTCACTCGCTTGATCTAAGCTTTTACCTTTTAGCCACTCAGTGACTAGTGAGCTTGAAGCAATAGCAGAGCCGCAGCCATAAGTTTTAAAACGGGCATCTTCAATGATACCGTTATCGCCAACCTGAATCTGTAAGCGCATAACGTCACCACAGGCTGGAGCACCAACCATACCGGTACCTACATTTTTGGCATTTTTATCAAAATTGCCGACATTGCGTGGATTTTCGTAATGATCAATAACTTGGTCACTATAAGCCATGGGTTTTCTCCTGGTTAGACGATGAGTCCTGAAGTATTTTAAGGTTACTGCTTCGAGGGCTTATCTGTAATTGGGGTCAAACGTATTAATAGTCTGTAGTTTTTATTTACTCGTTGTACTTAGTATTCGCCGTACTTAAACTAGCGACTATCTTAGTGCTCAGCCCATTCAACTGAGTCAAGATCTACGCCGTCTTGATACATATCCCAAAGCGGCGATAGAGCACGTAACTTATCAACAGCGCTATGCATTTGCGAGAGTACCGTATCGATATCTTCTTCAGTAGTATAGCGGCCAAAGCTAAAACGGATAGAGCTATGCGCTAACTCATCAGAGCGGCCGATAGCGCGCAGTACGTAAGAGGGCTCAAGCGTTGCTGAAGTACAAGCCGAACCTGAAGAGACCGCTAAGTCTTTTAGCGACATCATCAAAGATTCCCCTTCAACGAAGTTGAAGCTAATGTTAACGATGTTAGGTACGCTGTGCTCAAGATCACCATTTAGATAGATCTCTTCAATATCTTGCAAGCCATCCCACAACTTCTGACGAAGATTAGCAACATGAGCATGATCTTCTTCGCGCTTTTCTTCAGCTAAGCTAAAGGCTGCGCCTAGACCAACAATCTGATGCGTTGGCAGCGTACCTGAACGCATACCGCGCTCATGACCACCGCCATGTAGCTCAGCTTTTAGACGTACACGTGGCTTACGGCGAACAAATAAAGCACCGATACCTTTAGGGCCATAAGCTTTATGACCTGAAAAGCTCATTAAATCGACTTTAGTCGTTTCGACATCAATTTTTATTTTGCCTACGGCTTGAGCGGCGTCAACATGGAAGATAACGCCTGCTTCGCGAGTAATCTCACCGATAGCAGTGATGTCAGTAATCGTGCCAAGCTCATTATTGACTGCCATTAGTGAGACTAAAATGGTGTCCTCACGTAGTGCGTCTTTGACTTGCTCTGGCAGTATCAGACCTGTGCCTTTTTGCGGCTCAAGATATGTGATCTCAAAACCTTCTTGCTCAAGCTCACGACAAGTATCTAATACGGCTTTGTGCTCGATTTTACTCGTGATAATGTGCTTACCGCGAGAATGATAGAAGTGTGCCGCGCCTTTAATGGCTAAGTTATCAGACTCAGTTGCCCCTGAGGTAAAGACAATCTCGCGTGGATCAGCGTTAATCACTTCTGCAACTTGTCCGCGCGCTGTCTCTACGGCTTCCTCTGCTTGCCAACCGTAACCATGAGAGCGTGAAGCTGGATTACCAAAGATACCGTCTACCGTTAGATATTCGCTCATTTTTGCAGCAACAGGCTGAGCAACAGGGGTAGTAGCGGCGTAGTCTAAGTATATTAAATTATTATGTTGGCTCATGCTGGGTTTGCCTCGCTAGTCGATAAAGTAATGGTGTTGATGTCTTTTGATGAAATCTCTTTAGAAGAGCTGTGCTGGCGTTCTGAAACGGATTGCACATTTTCCATATCTAATAGTTGTGCTAAAGTTATATTTTTCAAGTACTGCTCGATATGCTTTGATAAAGCACACCATAAATCATGAGTCAGACACATGGTGCCGCCTTGGCAGTCGCCTCGTCCCTCGCATTGCATTGCATTGACGGACTCATCCACTGCTGAGATGATGCTCATGACATCAATCTCGTCTAGAGGCTTTGACAAGTAATAACCTCCAGCAGCACCGCGAATGCTCGTGACTAACCCTCGTTTACGTAACTTAGAGAACAGCTGCTCAAGATAGGAGATCGATATTGATTGCCGCTTAGCGATATCAGATAAAGACACCGCACTATCTTGTTGACTGGTCTGCAGTGCCAAATCTAGCAATGCAGTAACGGCATATCTGCCTCGAGTGGTTAAACGCATGAAAGATCTCCAAACTGATTAGTAGTAAGCTTAAGTAGGTAAAGTGCTGCTTTTAACATTCCAGTATTAGACTGGTGATGTATTCAACATATTGCCCCAACGAATAGCTTGAAACTAACGAGTTAGTCGCTAATAAATAACAAACTAATAGTCAGTAAGTCATACGCTATGGCTATCTCACAACAGATGGTTAATCCTATAAATGTCGCGATATGAGTATTATACTTAATCCTGAGTAATTTAGTCAAGATTAAAGTGTGGTTGACGCGTTAATTAAATTTAAGCGAGTGATTGATAATATTAATTGACAGTAATAGGTGTAAAATCGATAGATTATCGTTATTTCTATACTTAGAACAGCGAGGAATAAGTTAAGACTAAGAAGAGAGAGTCGCTTTTGAATAAAGCGCTTTGATTCACAAAGGTTTAGATTTAATAATGCTTTGATCCAGTAATGATTGAAAGGAGAAAAGTAAAAGTAAAAGTAGTAGTACAGCAAGCACCACTACTATTTATCTTTATTCTTACAATGTGGGGTTACTATTTATTGCTAACAGCGTATTGCTAACAGCGATGAGTAATAATGAGCAAACAATATAGCCTCCTATTATTGACTGATAAAAAAAGCAATAATAGCGATCAGAGCGATAACTGCAGCTACAACCGCACTTATCATCAGGAGCTTTTGCTTACTTTGCAATTCTTTGAGCGTCGTTTCAAGTTCGCGGTTCTTTATGGTAAGGGTATTGATTTGCGTTTGTTGTTCTGCGATACGTGCTTTGTAGTTATCAGTTTTTTCCTGCTTTTCGGCATCGCTGGGTTTAGTTTTTCCGCTGCCTTTGATTTTTTTGATTAGCCCTTGAATGATGCCGCCTAAACCCATTTGCATAATAAACTGTTTGACCAGTTGTACTTGCACTACTTCTCCGCGCATTTGCAGCTTTTCAGTGCTCTCAATATCGTGAGTTGTGAGCGCATTGATGACCTGCATACTATAAGCATTGATAACGACGTCAGGCTCACTACGATCGGGTGGCATACTTGTATCTAACAGTACCCCTTTATAGCTAAAAGTGGCAAACACTTCGACATGAGGCAAATATAAGCGCAAACACACTAGCGTGTTTTGTTTAGCCAAAGGGTATGCTGCTTTACGTAGCTCAGAATCTAAGCGTAATAATAACGTCATTGCTGATTCAATAAAAACCAAAATGATATTTAGCAGAGAATGAGACAATGTAGAACGCTTCATGTCAATTATCCAGTGTTATAAGGTGGAGGGTGATGAGGTAAATGAGTAGAGTCACAATATAGTGAATCAGTAGTAATGCAAATTCTTGCTAAGAGTAGCGTAAAAACGCAGTATGTCAAAATTAATATGTGTCAATGTGTCAATGTATCAACGTGTCTTGGCATTCTTTAGTTAAGCTGCTTAGTCCGTTCAAGTTCAGGAGCGTTGCTGCTATAGGGTTGCTACCATACTGACAAACTTATCATAAAAATAATGCTATCTAGTGTCAGTAACCGAATTGTTGCAATATTGGCAATATTGTTTATGTCAGAGCACCAGTCATTCATAGAATAGGTAATTAAAATAACAAGTTAGAGAATGAAATAGCAGCTAAGAAATAAAAGCAATAAAAATCTAGGTAAGAAAGTTACTGGTATTTTACGTAATTTTGAGTGTCGAATGCGTTGTAGAGTACACAAAAAAATGTAAAATCGCTTGCGCTCCCTATGCTGCCTTGATATAAAGACCTTAATAAAGCGTAACCACAACCACGTAAGCTTCTAGTTATCGTTATTGCTTAAGCATTATTAGAGCGATACAATAACGGAAGCTAGCGTTTATTATAGCCCTTAAACTTGAAGGAAATTTTATGAATAAGTCAGAACTCATTGATAGCATCGCAGACAAAAGCGGTTTAAATAAGACTCAAGCTGGTGATGCATTGAACGCTGTTATGGAAAGCGTTGGTGAAGCACTAGAAGCTGGCGAGAGCATCTCACTAGTAGGTTTTGGCACTTTTAGTGTTAAAGATCGCAAAGCACGTACTGGTCGTAACCCTAAGACTGGTGAAGAATTGGCTATCCCAGCTAGTAAAGTACCTAGCTTTAAAGCCGGTAAAAACCTAAAAGAGCGCTTAAACTAAGCCAGACTCTAAGCTGTGAAGTATTCAGTGCTGTTAGTTATGGTTTTAGCTGTATTAAAACAACATGATAAATAGCACAAAAAAAGCATCTTTAATTTAGGTGCTTTTTTTATGGGTAAAAAAGCTGGTAAAGGCGAGACGAATATTTTGAGTCTATGGCAAAAATCACGTATCATAGGCGCGCAGGTTTCGCTTGCCCAAGCGCTGAGATAGCAGTCATTCTCCTGTTTCTAACGTTGATAAGCTATAGCGTTGATAAGTTTTGAAGACTTATATATTGACAAGATACTGACCTGTTAACGAGTATTGTATATTATTGATTCTGACCATTGTCAGTCCTATAACGACTGATAGTATTAAAATGGTCCTCCCAACACGGTTTAATAAAGCAGAAATAATTATGGATAAATTGCGCGATTTTTTAAAAACTTGGCCTGGTCGCATTTTATTGATTTTATGCCTAGCGCCATTAGCGTTGTTGGGTGTTGAGAGCTATTTTGGCGGGAATGTCGATCCCAACCAAATCGCTCAGGTAGGAGAGGCAAGTGTTGGACTTAGCGAGTACCAGTCTGCGGTGAACAGCCGCCGTACTGAGCTATTAGATCAGGTCGATGATGCCAGTTTGATCAATGAAGATGTCCTGCATGAGCAAGTGTTAAAAGGCCTTATTGATCGCACTTTACTCGAGCAGCAAGCAGGCAAGCTGGGTATGACTGTATCTGATGACACGATCAATCGCTTATTGTTGCAAGAAGAGATATTTAAAGACGCAGAAGGTAATTTTTCTAATGATCAATTCTCAAACTTCTTGCGTCAGCGCGGAATGACTAAAAACCAGCTATTTGCAGAGTTTCGCAATCAGTTGAGTCTAGATCAGCTCAATGCCAGTATTGTAGGAACAGCTATCTATCCAATGCGCGCTGTCAACCAGCTGATCGACTTGCAGCTTGAGACCCGTAAGGTTTGGTTGCATCGTTTCAACTGGCAGGACTACCAGCAACAAGTACAAATCAGTCAGGCGGATGTAGAGGCGTATTACAATGCCAATAAAGATGAGCTAAAAAGCGCCGCTATGGTCGATCTTGCTTATATTCAGCTGATACCGGCTAACATTGAAGTTAAGCAAGTGACTGAAGATGAGTTAGAACAGCAGTATGAGAGCTATAAGCAACAGCTTGGGGTGAGTGACGAGCGCATGATTAGCCAAATACTTTTGAGCGGCGATGATGCCAAAGCACGCGCTGATAAGGTATTGGCCGAGCTAAATAACGGTGCAGATTTTGCTGCGCTGGCTGAACAGTACTCTGATGACCCTACTGGTGCAAGCGGCGGCGCTATTGGCCGTTTTAATCCTTCGGTATTTGGTAACGATGCTGCTAAGGTTGAGGACGCTCTTGAGGGATTAACCGTCGGTGAGGTGAGCCCAGTCGTCAATACGAGCTTTGGTTATCAGATTTTCAAAGTCACTGAAGACAATAGTGATGGTGTGCCTACTATGGAGAGTATGCGCGAAGAGCTAACGACAAAAGCTAAAGAGTATAAGCGTCAGACGATTTATGCTGATAAAGTCACTGCCATTAATGATTTGGCGGCAGACGGTTTTAGTATCGAAGATATCGCTCAACAAGAAAATGTGACGCTTAAGCGGATCAATGACTACCGCAAAGAAAACAATACGTCCGTACTAGCGCAGCCTGCAGTGATCAAACAAGCGTTTGATGATTTTACTATTCAGGATCAAGCGGTAACGACTGGTATTGAAGTCGGTAATGGTATGGTCTGGGCGCAGCCGAGCAACTATCGTCCTACTGAGACTCTAAGCTTAGCCGCAGCGACCCCGATTATCACGCAAACCTTACGCAAACAAAAAGCCAGTGCTTTAGCTCTAGCCGATGCCAAAAAAGTAGCAGCCGCTATTGATACTGTCGATGATATCGCAAAGCAAGCTGTATCCTTTCAAGCATTGGGTGAGATCAATCGTCAAACGCCTTTGTTATCTGATAAAGAGCGTGGCCTTGCGTTTAGTAAGCAAGCACCTATGAATGGAGTAGTGGCGATAGCCAGTCCTACGGAAGTGGGGGCGTCAGTGCTAGTAGGTGACCATATAGAAACACAAGGTGAGTCGCAGCTATCTGCAGCAGAAAAAGTACAAACCGCTGCTATTATCCGTGATAATTTAGGCCAAGATCAGTTGCAGGATTACTTAGACTACCTACGTTTAGTGTATAACGTTGAGATCAATGAAGCGAATATGGCGAACGCTCAGGTTCGCTAAATACAAGGTTAGCCACAAAAAAGCCACCGTCATTACGGTGGCTTTTTGTGTGTACAAGTTGTACTTAATAGTTAAGCAAGCTTATCGATACCGGATTAATGGCGGAAATGACGCATTCCAGTGAATACCATGGCTATGCCATGCTCATTAGCTGCAGCAATAGTCTCGTCATCACGCATAGAACCACCGGGCTGAATGATAGCAGCAATACCGACTTCAGCAGCATTGTCAATGCCATCACGGAAAGGGAAGAAGGCGTCTGAAGCCATGACAGCGCCTTCAGTGGCAAGGCCTGCATGCTCAGCTTTTATAGCAGCGATACGAGCAGAATTGACACGGCTCATCTGACCTGCACCAACGCCGATAGTACGCTTGTTTTTACCATAAACAATAGCGTTTGATTTGACATATTTAGCGACAGTCCAAGTGAACAGCAAGTCGGCAATTTGAGCCTCTGTCGGTTGTACGTCAGTGACGATCTGTAAGTCATTAGCACCAATAATGTCCAAGTCTTGCTCTTGCACCAGTAATCCACCGTTAACGCGCTTGTAGTCGAGTTTGCTTTGGCGGTTAGTCGTTACTGGTAGCTCGCCGCAAACCAATACTCGAACGTTTTTCTTCGCGGCCGTTACCTCTAGCACGCCATCTTCGATACTGGGAGCAATGATCACTTCGACAAACTGGTTATCGATGATGTCCTTTGCCGCAGCGACGCTAAGCGCAGTATTAAAAGCGATGATACCGCCAAAAGAGGATTCAGGGTCTGTGCTAAAGGCGGTGCGATAGGCAGCGACTTGATCAGGATCAACGGCAACACCGCAAGGGTTGGCATGTTTGACGATGACGCAAGCAGGCGCGGTAAAGGCTTTTACGCATTCAAGCGCCGCGTCTGTGTCAGCGATATTATTATAGGATAGGGCTTTGCCTTGTAGCTGCTTAGCAGTGGCAATCGACGCTTCTTTTTTATCTAAAGCAGAATTTTCAACGTAGAAGGCGGCCTTTTGATGCGGGTTTTCGCCGTAGCGCAAATCCTGCATTTTATCGAATTGTAGATTGAGCGTACGAGAAAAAACTTCTGGCTGCTGTGTGTCGTTAACGCGGCTGCCTAAGAAGTTTGCAATCATGCCATCGTACTGAGCCGTATGTTCAAAAGCCTTCACTGCCAAATCGTAGCGTAACGCTGAGGTCAGCGTTGTACCTTTGTTTAGAGCAGATAGAACGCGCTCGTAATCATTAGGGTCGGTTACAATGCCAACATCAGCATGATTTTTTGCCGCAGCGCGGACCATAGTAGGGCCACCAATATCAATATTTTCAATAGCATCAGTCATAGTCACGTCAGCTTGTGCAATCGTTTCAGCAAACGGATATAGGTTGACGACCACCATATCAATGCGCTCAATAGCATGCTCATTCATGATCGCATCGTCAGTACCTCGGCGGCCTAAGATACCGCCATGGATTTTGGGATGTAGGGTTTTGACGCGGCCGTCCATCATCTCAGCAAAGCCTGTATAGTCAGAGACCTCTGTGACTTCGACATTATTGTCTTGTAGCAAACGATAAGTGCCGCCCGTAGACAATAGGCCAAAACCTGATTTAATTAAGCCTTGAGCGAATTCTACAATACCTGCTTTATTAGATACTGAGAGGAGTGCTAGTGGTTTTGTCATAATAAAATCATTCCATAAAAATCCTGAAAATAAAAGGCATTAAACCGACAGCATAGGCTGCTAGCGATGGATACCGTATAGGCTCAGGCGAGGGGATATAGGCAAGACAAGCCATAAAAAACAGGCTTAATTATTGCCATGAGTAGGTCGTGATAACTATTATAAAATATGTGGTGACTGATATGGTTGTTTATGTGATTACTATTGGCCTAGTGATTCATCGGTTAAGGCAATAGTATAAAGGCCGATATGATAAAACATATTGGCTAGTATGTACAAAAATTTGTCTTGTTTGCCCAAATTATTAGTCAAAATACTCGCCGCTTTAGCGCCTAGAAGATGAACTAGCAGCTTGAAGCATTACATCAAGTCGTAGCACTTTAGCTTTTTACGTAAAGTCCCACGATTCAACCCTAATATTTGCGCGCACTTGGTTTGATTGCCGCGAGTCTTTTCGAGGACTACGGTCAGTAATGGTAGCTCGACTTCTTTTAAGATAAGCTCATACAAATCAGTTGGTAGCTCGTCGCCCAAGGCTAGAAAATACTCACGAACCACACGTTCAACATGATAGCGTAAAGGCTCAGAGCTCTCAGCTGAGCTTGCATAATGTACGCTTTGGGCAAAATGATTGGCGGAGCCCTGTACAGATGGTGTCATAAGGTATTTTCCTCAATATTGGGCAGATGATCAATAAATAGGTTCAATAGTAATCCTATCAATTTGCTGGCGAGTTAGAGGGATAGTAAACATAAAAGGTTGGCTGTAATTGGCAGACAGCTGGCTTTGACGAGTCATTAAGTAGTCTTCTGGTAGCGCAATAAACTCTCCAACTAATGCATCGCTACCATAAATACTAACTCTAAGACTAGGTACCAGCTGGGTCTCGGTACTTTGATTCGATAGGGTCGCTTGCACATCACTATAAGCAGTAGCCGCTTTAATCTTGCTTACTCTAAATACAGGGTCAGAGATGACAAAAGCATCTAGATCAGCAGAGGGTAGTCGGCACGCCGCTATCACACACACAGCCTCCAAACGGGCAGCATAGTCTGGATCTTTGATTAAAGTATTTAAATTAAAGATAATATATTGGGCAAATAAAGATAAGGTTAAGACCAAGCAACCAGCGCTCCACAGTAATATTGCTACTGATTGCGGTCCATCATCGTAGTGCCCCGATCGCGTCTCATCATCTTGAGCAACATAGCGCGGCACTCTATCTTTAGCTAAATTACGCTGCGCTAAGTCTTGATACAAATACTGATTACTCAGCGCTTTATCGACCTTGTTAGCGGGCAAAACGGGCTGAGTTAAATAAGGCGTTGATTGAGTAGTCGACTGCGAAGCACTCTGGTCAGCAGATTGTGCTTGAGCGTGACCGAGCGGCTTGTCGTGGTGACTATTATGCTTACTGAGCAGCTCTTCGAGCCAGTTATTATCTGAATGCGCGCTATCATCTGGTGTTACTGTATTATTCAATGAATCATCATTGGCAGAAACAACTAAATGCTCATTCACCAAAAAGTTGTGCTGACAATGGGCACAGCGCATCTGTGTGCTCGGTCGCTGTAAGAGCTCTGGCAATTCAGCATTTAGTTCAAAATACACCTGACAACTAGGACACTGAGTTTTGATACGCGTAGTCATGTCATCAAGTCCAGAAGCAGTGTTCATTAATTCTACTCAGCTACTATTGGCGGTAAGTAGGTACTGCCAATATCGTAACAGATGTAATTAAATGTTGCTAGCCTGTAAATGTTCCTGAAAGTCGTTGCCAATGATGATCTTCTTGCGTGGTAAAAGCATGCTTAGGGTCGAGAGTAAAATAGGGCTGATAAGCGTCAATAACTTGCTCAGTCTGCGACTCAATAAGACCTGCCAACACTAGCCTGCCTTGTACAGCGATAAGCGTTGCAAAATAAGGCGCTAACCCAATAAGCGGTTTTGCTAAGATGTTAGCGGCTATTATGTCTACCGGTATCACGTCATTCTCAGCGCAGTAATCGTTGAACTCTTCTGGTAAAAAAGCCAATAGCCGCTCATCAACTTGATTGCGCTCAGCGTTTTGCTTAGTGGCCAATACTGCTTGTGGATCAATATCTACCGCATAAACTTGACGCGCGCCCAATAGCAGGGCAGCTATTCCCAAAATACCAGAGCCGCAGCCATAATCGATGACGACTTTATCCTGCAAGTCCTCGTTGGTGAGCCAATCTAAGCATAAGCGAGTCGTTGCATGATAGCCTGTGCCAAAAGCTAAGCCTGGATCCATAATGATATTGGTTGCTTCAGGGTTTGGAGGTGTCAACCATTCAGGTACAATCCAGAGGTTATTGGCGCATTCGATCGGCTGATAATGCGTCATCCATTCACGCTCCCAGTCCTTGTCCTCGACAGCGCTGAGCCAAGTACGACTGGCGTCTACTTGTGCAGCGATATCATGAATAAGCTGCTCGAGAGCCTGTCGATTACCCTGTTCGGTAGAGGCGTCAAAGATACCTGTTAGTACTACCTCATCCCATAGTGGCGACTCGCCAGGTAGTGGCTCAAACAAAGGCTGGTCGCCTGCATCGTCTAACATAATAGACAGCGCGCCCGATTCTAATAACAACGCTTCTGCCAAATCAACGTTGGTTTTTTTACACTGTAGATGCAGTTGTTGCCATGCCATAAAAATGCCTTTAAAAATAAGAGAAATAAGAGTGAGTTTAAAAATAATGAGATCTAATGCTGCCTAACACATACTGACGATCTCGCCTTGCTACTAACGAAGCGCCTGCTGCGCCTCACGAATCACGCGAGTATTATTCTGTGCTTGTCCAGATCTAAGAATAAGCTGCCATAAAGCGCGGCGACGATTAGCATCTTGCGAGACAGTCAGGCCGCGGCGAGCCATCGCTTCGGCTTTACGGGGCTGATTCTTTTTTAGTGCGACTTGCGATAAATAAAAGTATACCGCGGACGATCTAGGCGCCAAACGCTGCGCACGGGTAAAGCTGTTCTCTGCTGCGGTCAGATTACCAGATTGCAGCTGCGAGGTACCGACTCGCATCAGGTTCTGAAAAGCAGGTAAATCGCTTTTATTATTAGAAGCTTGCCGGCTGGACTGTGAGGACTGCTGCGAGTTTTTACGGGCACGCTCTAATAAATCGCTATGTGAGGGTAAGCTCGGCGATTGAGAAGGCGTATTAGCGTCATAAACAGGTGGCTCTTCAATCATCGCATCCGGTAGCGGTATGACTAAAACACTATCATCAGGACGTGTGGGTATGGGCTGATTCGGGGCTGAGCCAGACTGAGTTAAGGGGTTTTGACGATTGTTGCTATTTTCATAAGTCGTAGGAGCTTGGGCAGGCGGATGATAAGGCTCAATAGGATAGCCATCATTGGTGTAGCTAGGTGCTGGCTGGCTAGAGTCAGCAACCGCAGTCGTTTGAGTAGTAGAAGTTACGGGTCCTTGATTAGCCATTGTAGACGGCGCGGTTTGACAAGCGCTCAGGGTTAAGGCGCTCATTATTATAGTAGGAAGAAGTACGCGCTTCGACTGTAACGGGCGTGCTGCTCCGCTTGCCAATAAACATGAGTTTTGCTGCTTTAGTATCGCCATATCCTGCTACCTCTACTTAATATTACATCATCTATAAACAGCAAAAGATTTACTGAATAATAGGGTGATCTGTTTTTGATAATAAGTTATGTGTCGTTATCATGTCATAATGTCACAATGCCACTATGCACGTATCAGTATACAGCCCCTCACTATAAATAATGGGCTTTAGATAACTCTAAAGCCCTTATTATAACTCGATTGTCCTGCTTTTAGCAGCTATTGAATCAACCTTTAGAACCACTCAAGCGCGCGGTCGTACCAAGTATCAGCGCCTCGTTGTGGTTCATTATTCTCCATATCTTCATCAGTAGGCTGTTGCGTATTGTCCAGACCTTCTGATTGTGGCTGCCCGAAAGTAAATCCGCGTTCACGCGCTTGTTCTTGCTGATAAAGCTGCAAAGCGCACTCACTAGCCTCTTCAGGTAGATAGGCGGACATCACAGGTAAGTAGCGTGCATTGGCGCAGCGCTCATTAGAGAGCTTGCCTGAGTTGTTCTCAAGCCATAACCATTCGATCCCTTCCGGCTCTGCCATGGCTACAGGAGTTAGCTTTAAACGGCGCATATAATCAACCCAAATCGGTAGCGCTCCAGTACCACCGCCAAGACCGATAGGCTTATTATCATCGCGGCCTACCCAAACCACACTGACATAGTTACCACTATAGCCTGCAAACCAAGCATCACGGTAGTCATTAGTGGTTCCAGTCTTACCCGCTAAATTCAGCTCACTACCCAAAGACTGCGCTCGGCGAGCTGTGCCTTCTTTGACCACTTGCTGCAAAGCGTAGTTGGTCAAAAAGTTAGCTTCAGGCGGCACACTGCGCTGTGTGTTGAGCCCAGTACGCTGCAAAATACGACCACGATCATCGATAACAGTACGAATACTATGGATAGGCGTACGAAAGCCGCCGGTAGCAAAGACCTGATACACGCCCAGCATATCCATCGGACTGAGATTAACGGCGCCTAATAGCGCAGAAGGGTAAGGAGAGATTTTTTCTTCGATACCCATACGGCGTAGTTGTCTGGCAAAAGTATCTAAACCAAACTCCATCCCTAAACGTACAGTGCTTTGGTTATAGGACTTAGCTAGGGCAGTGGTGAAAGGAACAAACCCATGATCGCGGCCATCGTAGTTTTTGGGGTTCCAGTCGTTACCGTTTGAGGTGACTGTGATAGGTGAGTCATCCACTGAGCTGGCTAAATTATAGCGTCCACTCTCAAGCGCGGTCATATAGATGATAGGTTTTAGCAGCGAGCCGACGGGACGTTTAGCATCTACCGCTCGGTTAAAGCCGGTGAACTCGCTACCGCTACCGACGACAGAGACAAGCTCACCGGTCTCAGGATTGGCACTGACCAAAGCGCTTTGTAAATCTTTGGTCTTACTACTATTACGGCGCAGCTCACCGAGCTTACGATCAATCGCTTTGTCTGCTGCTAGCTGTGCAATAGGGTCGAGGGTACTGATAATAGTCAGACCTTCGTTTTTGAGATCGTCAGCATAGTAGACATCATTGAGCTCGCGTTTAACGATGTCCAAAAAGTCAGGAAACTGGCTCTTACCTTCAACGGGCTTATCGACGACGCCTAAAGAGTTGTCAGAGGCAGCTGCATAGTCTTCTGCTGTCAGCTTGCCTATCGCTTGCATATTACTCAGCACCACATCGCGGCGCGTTTTGGCCGCTTCTGGATGACGGCGCGGGTTATAGATGCTAGGCCCTTTTGCCATACCCACTAACATCGCTTGCTGATCTAGACGCAGCTCATTTAAAGGTTTATTAAAATAAAACTGTGATGCGAGGCCAAAACCATTAATAGAGCGATTGCCGTTTTGACCTAAGTAAATCTCATTTAGATAAGTTTGTAGTATCTCATCCTTGCTATAATGCAGCTCTAGCAGTATCGCCATCAACGCCTCGTTGGCTTTACGCTTAAGAGTACGATCTGAGTTGAGATAAAAGTTCTTAATCAGCTGCTGGGTGATAGTCGAGCCGCCTTGCATAGAGCCGCCTGAGAAGTTATTGATGACCGCGCGCGCTATGCCGCGTATCGATACGCCTTTATGCTCATAAAACGCGCGATCTTCAGTAGCAATTAGTGCATCTATGAGCGGCTGAGGCACCTCATCTAAAGAGACGACTAAGCGATCTTCGTTACTATCTGGATAGATGCCGCCGATACTGACAGGCTCTAGGCGTATGATACCTGTATCGTTTTGCTCAGTGCTCTGGATGCTTTGGATCTTATTATTAGCAAGCGTCATTTTGATGACTTGTTCTTTATCGACATCGTTAGCGCTATAGCTAAAGCCCCGAGTATGAATAAAGTAGGTATTGCCGGAGCGGTGGAAGCTACCAGTACGATCATAAGCGGTGTTGCTTTGATAGTTCAGTAGATCAAGCCAAGTCTTTATCGTGTCTTTATCGACATTAGCGCCTTGATACAACTCAAGTGGCTGCGAATAAACTTTAGCTGGAATATCCCAGCGCTTACCCTCAAACTTACTAGTGATAGTACGATCAAGCTTGATTAGGTATAGAGCCAATAACACCATAGCTACGATGACAATGATGAGTAAGATACTGCTAAACACAATCCCGCCTTGTTTGGAGGGTAGGGAGCTCATTGCAGCTCTAGGCGACTGCGGCGGGGTAAGATTAGGTTTTTGCACTGATAACACACCGTTTTAACATAAAAAAACTGCCTCATAATGACGCAAATTGACTAAATTTTCAATCTATCATCTCAGTCACGGCATTCATTACGCCATTCATCATACAATGGCATTAAACCGTTATAATAAGTAGAGCTTATCGCGCTGTAATCGCAGCTTAATGAATAAATACCGATACCTACTTTTAATCTAGAATATCACTGCCATATAAGATAACGACTTATAGTGAGTCTCACTATGTTTTTTATATGAATTAAGCACCGTTTTGAGCAAGGTATAAGCAACATTAGTTAGATAGTAATTCCCAAATAACAGCGTACGGCTATGATTAGATTGACGATAAGATAGTTTTACCAAAAGCTGATTTTATAAAGTAATGTCCTCTAACAATAAGCCGGTCATTAATAAGAGCAATCATGTCCCCTTCTTTTTCATCCTCGACTGTGTCCCATTCTCAGTATGACGATAGTTCCATCATCCAAGGGCTAGTGCTGCCGAAGGTTGGGCACTGTTTTCATTGCGGTGATCCAGTACCTAAGCCGCCATTTCACGCACAGATATTAGGCGAGGCGCGTGAGATGTGTTGTATGGGTTGTCAGTTGGCAGCTGAGAGTATCGTAGAAGCAGGGCTTGAGCAGTATTATCTTGATCGCTCAGAGATTAACCGTACCGCAAGCCTGCCCACTCAGTTAACGCAGCTTGAAGCTTATGATCATGATGAGATCAAGTCGCAGTTTGTCTACGCGCAAGAAGGTCTATCAGTCGCTGAGCTGTCAGTCAATAATCTGCGCTGCGCGGCTTGTACTTGGCTGATTGAGTCAAGGCTTTATGAGATTGATGGCGTGGATAAATGCCAAGTCAACTTGACCAATCAGCGCATGCGTATTATCTGGGATGAAAACAAGCTGCCCATTAGCCGTATTTTAGCGGTGATCAATGAAATCGGTTACGACGCCAAACCTTATCGCCAAGATACCCATGAGGCGATGCTAGCCCGGCACAATAATAAGATGCTGCTCAGGCTCGGTATCGCGGCTCTCGGTGCTATGCAAGCGATGATGTATGCAGTAGCGCTATACTTTGGTGAATATAGCGATATGCTGGTCTTTCAGCGCGACTTTTTGCGCTGGGTGTCGTTATTTGTCAGCACGCCTGTTTTCTTTTATGCTGGCGTGCCGTTTTTTACCTCAGCATGGTCGGCGATTCGTGCGCGTCAAGTCAATATGGATGTGCCGGTCAGTGTCGCTTTAATCGTGACGTTTTTCGCTAGTATGTATGCCACCGTGACCGGACAAGGTGAGACTTACTATGATTCAGTAAGTATGTTCATTTTCTTTTTATTAGCTGGGCGCTACATTGAGCATAATGCACGGCTAAAAGCGGCGACTATGGCCAATGATCTGGTCGTGGTTGAGCCGATTTTAGTCCAAAAAATCGCTGAAGATAAAGCGTCGGCTGCGCTAATTTTAGGGCGTTTAAACCAGCAAAGCCAAGCTGACGTCGCACCGTTAGTAGCCAGCGATATTAATAATGCGGTTGATACTAATGATGATATCAGTACCAATCTAAAAGCCAGTCCGTTACCTAACTTTATGCAAGATATGGACGCTAATGTCCACACACTGACGCAAAAGGTTGCTGCCGCATGGCAACAATCCGCGGCTTCGGTAACCGAACTACATGCCGCTGATAAGTCCATGGTCACCGCTCAAAGTCTGCAAGTGGGCGATATTATCATGATCGAGGCAGGGGCGGAGATCATCAGTGATGGTATCTTGCTGAGTCCAACTGCGACCGTCTCACAAAGCCTGCTGACCGGCGAGGGCGACCTGATTATCAAGCGTCAAGGCGACTACATCGTTGGCGGCGCGCAAAATGACAGTCAGCCGTTTGAGATGCTAGTGACGGCCTTACCAGAAGACAGTCAGATGGGACTGATCGACCGGCTGATGAACCGTGCTATGAGCGAGAAGCCTAAGCTTGCGCAGCAAGCCGATAAGTTGGCACGTTGGTTTGTCGCGCGTATTTTGGTGCTCTCGGTCTTAGTGTTCATTGGTTGGTATATCGTAGATCCTAGTCTAGCCATTTGGGCCACTGTCGCAGTGTTAGTCGCCACTTGTCCTTGTGCATTATCCTTAGCAACGCCTATTGCGCTGACGGTAGCGACCAATAGGCTAGCAAGCTATGGATTTTTGACCACCCGTGGTCATACGCTGCAAACTTTGGCTGAGATTACCCACGTGGCCTTTGATAAGACAGGTACGCTGACTTACGGTAAGCCCAATTTATTAAGTATTGAGCTGTTAAACGCTCAAGCATCAGCTCATGCCGACTCGCAGGAACAGCTATTAGCGATAGCGGCTGCGCTAGAGGTGGGCAGTCGCCATCCGATTGCCCACGCGCTGCTAACGGCGGCCTATCAGTTACACCTGCCAGCTACCCAAAACCTTCAACATTACCCGGCAGGCGGCGTTGAAGCGATAGTCGATGGGGTTTTATACCGGATCGGTCATGCTGATTTCGCTATGGACGCTGCCCATGACGATACGAGCAGCAGTGCTCAGTCGCTAAATATCGATTTGATAGCCCATCGAGCCAGCTCAGCGGTGGTTCTATCTTGTCAGTCTCTAACTAAAAGCTCCGAAGATACTGTGCCTAGCTGGCAAGCACTGGCCTGCTTTTATTTCAATGATAAGGTTCGTGATAGCGCCAAAGCGACTTTGGACTCTCTAAAGCAGCTAGGAATAGAGTCAGTGATGCTAACAGGCGACCCTAGTCCGCAAGCTTTAGTTATAGCGGACACCTTAGGGATGAGCGCCGCTTATAATGGCCTATCGCCTACGGATAAAGTCAATCACATCCAGCAACTACAAAGTAAAGGCGCAGTGGTACTGATGGTCGGTGATGGTATCAATGATGCGCCCGTGCTAGCTGCCGCTGATGTGTCTACGTCTATCGCTGGCGCCGCTGATCTGGCGCAAGTGTCTAGTGATAGCATTATTTTAAATGGTCAAGTCGAAGGTATTAATGCTGCTAAGCGCATCGCTGATAAGACCGAGCGCATTATCAAACAAAACTTTCGCTGGGCATTAGGCTATAACGGCATTGTCCTGCTGCCAGCTATCTTTGGTTATGTGCCGCCTTGGCTTGCTGCAATCGGTATGTCGCTAAGCTCCTTGATAGTGGTACTTAACGCTCTACGTCTGAAACGGGCTTAAAGGCTAGGCTACAAGCAAAACAATAGCATGAACATTGAGCAAAAAAACCGCCTGCTAAAAATAACAGGCGGTTTTTTATTTTTAAAAGATGAGTAGCAAATAGCCTTAACACTAGTCTTGTAAGTAGCTTAGCAGACGCATAAATTCGATATACATCCACACAAGCGTTGCGAGGATACCGATGCTAAATAACCACTCGTAGTCTTCAGAGATACCCGCTGCTACGCCGCGATCGATATTATCAAAGTCAAGGAGGAGGGTAAAAGAAGCAATAACAATGACAAACAAGCTAAAGCCGATTGCAATAGCGCCACCTTCAAACAAGAAAGGTAGGCTTGAGCCAAAGGCTAGAGATAGTATCCACTGCGCCACGTAAACGAGCATAATAGCAATAAGTGCTGAGGTGACAATCGAACGGAACTTTTGTGTGACTTTCACCAGACCAGAGCGATAAAGTCCTAGCATCACTGCCGCGGTGACGAAGGTTGCGCACATAGCAGTGACAGGTAGGCTTGGGTACATACGCATGAAGAATAGCGAGATACCGCCCAAAAATATACCTTCGAGTAGGGCATAAGGGACAGCTAAGGTTTTGGCTTTTTTGGGCTTAAAAGTCATAAAAACAGCTAAGCCAAAGGCGGCAAACATGCTACCAAAAGCGGCCATAGTGATAAAACCTTGTGACAGTCCTGCCATAAGAGCATAAAAGAAAAAGCCTACGCCCGTGATAGCCGCCAGCCCAAGTAACATATTGGTCTTTTGGATGACACCTTTGACGGTCATAGGCTCGCCGCCGACCGCAAATTCTGCGCGGCTGACAATAGGATTAGCCATACATATATCCTTAATATAAAATAGTATAAATCAACGTTACTTTAGCAAAACCGGGATTATTGTCAACTGTCTTTGCGTGACTCATATCAAGGCTTAGCCTTGATATCCTCTGCTTATTGCTAAGGGTTAGCGAGCAGTCACAAGAAGGCACTACTAAGCGCTAAAACAGCGCTACTAACTATAAGTAAAAATGAATCACAGCAAATCAGCTAATGGTTAAGTCGGTCAATAAAAGCCCTTTTAAAAAGGTCATTTAAGACAAATCATTCAGCTAAAGTGAGCGTCTAACCTTTTATAGATGGGGTCGATTACGACAGTTAACAACGATGATTGGTAAAACATGCTAGTTTAACGCTTTATTTATCGCTATCATTAGCTTGATAGTTTATGACTAAATCAGCATTAGACTTTTTAAGTTTGTAGGTTGTCATCTAAAAACCCTCTTTTGATGCTGTTAATTATAAAAAGTCGATGTCATTGCATCACTTACCTTTGCACTTCTTTAAGTTTGTCGAGTCGCTTTATGGAAAACTCAGCGCAGTCAGCCCGATTGCCACACTTGCACGAATCAGAACTGTTTCACGCCATCAAAAACCCAGCCTTTCGCCGCATTGGTCTGATGGGCCGTGCCGGCAAGCGCAGCGTTATTGAGAGTCTCATTCAAGTGGCAAGCACAGTTAACGAGATGAATCTAACGCTGATTATGGATGTGCAAACCGCCAATCTACCGACTTTAAATTTAGTAGATATCGAAAAGGTAAAAATCGTCAAGCGCAGTTTGATCGGTGAGATTTGTGACTTAGTGATTGTCGTCGGCGGCGATGGCTCTATTTTACATGCCGCTGAGGCATTGGCGCGGTACCGGGTTCCTGTGCTTGGGGTCAATCGCGGTCGCCTTGGGTTTTTGGCAGATGTGAAGCCCAATGAGGTTGCCTTTAAATTAAAGCAAGTATTAATGGGGAACTATCAGCTCGATCATAGGTTTTTGCTGACGATGGAGATACGCGAAGGCGACAATATCTTGCATGAAGATATGGCGCTCAACGACATTGTATTACATGCGGGCAAGTCAGTACACATGATTGACTTTCAAATGAAAATTGACGGTCAAGACGTCTATCGTCAGCACAGTGATGGACTCATTGCCGCGACTCCGACGGGCTCGACAGCCTATGCACTCTCGGGTGGCGGGCCTATTATCCATCCTAGCATGGATGCGATTTGTCTGGTACCGATGCATCCACATACGCTCTCAAGCAGGCCTATCGTGGTCAGTGGTAGTAGTGAGGTCTGTATTCGCATTCATGAGGACAATCGCACTCAGCCAATGGTCAGCGCTGACGGTAAACCTAGCGTACCTATTGAGCAGGATCAACGCTTATATATCCGTAAACATCCTGATAAGCTAACTTTGCTGCATCCACCAGGGTTTGAGTTTTATGAAGCTTGCCGTACTAAGCTGCATTGGAACGTACATGCCGAAGAGTTCAGTCTCGATAGCGATGACGATGATGACATTGAGATAGAAGGCATAGAGATAGAAAGCGTAGAGAGACAAAGTAATGACCACCATATTATTGAGGCTGATGCTCAAAGTACTACCCCTGAGCAGATAGATACAAACACCGATCGAGTCACTAAATTTTAGACAGGTTACAGATAGCTAGAGAAGAGGAGTGAAGATGAATAAAGAGACAGTACTAGCCAGTTTGACCCCGGAGATAGTAGATAAATTCCGAGTAGCCATTGAGATTGGTAAATGGCCAGATGGCCGTAAGCTAAGCGCTGAGCAGCGCGAAACGTGTATGCAAGCGGTGATGATGTGGGAGCACGAGCATCTAGAGCCCTCCGAGCGTGTCGGCTTTATTCATAAGCCTATCAAAGACGACGGCAGTATCGTGGGCGCGGAATGCGATGTCGAGCACGAACATCATTATCCTAATATGCCCAATCCTAAAGGCGCGATCCAACCGGTAAAATTCCGCGATAAATAATGCGTCATATTAGGGCGTGTCCCTAATTCAAGCGTTTATGACTAAATGGGCTAAAAATGGCTAAATCTTTGGCAAACGGTGTCAAATAGCTGGTCAATATCTTGATATTACCTGCGCTATTTTCCTTGTTTGCCTGCGATTTATCTCATTTTTATCACCATTTTTAAAATAGGGACACGCCCTAAAAGCAAAAATCCACACTATGATCATAGCGTGGATTTTTTGGTCTATGCTGTTATTTTATAAAACCAAACTTTTAGAACTAAGCTTACAAAGCAGTGGTATCGACAGTCGGACGTAGCGTTAAAGGATTTTTTTGCATCAAAAATCCTTGCCAACCCCAATGCAAGAAATTGCGGATATTGGCGTGATCCGTACCCTTAGGTGTGGCTAGCACTTTTTCATAATGCTCACCAAATAGTTTAAGGGTATCTAGCTGGTTTAGGCCATGATGCTTAGCAAAGCCAAAGACTTTGGCACTACCTTCGTTTTCGCCAGCGGCATTGTGCTGCATACCATTGACAAACGGCGCTGGGGAATAACGATAAAAATCGTCAATAAAGCTGATAACATCGTTAAAACCTATGGCTTTTTTATTCAAACCATTCAATAAAGCCGAGACATCGGATTGGCGGATGCTCATAGTAAATGACCTCAAAAAGATTAAAATTACAAAGAGTAAGCGCTTATAGGCAGAGCAGCCGTAACGGGTCTGCTATAAACGATAAAGCTCTATTTTAACGATTAAAATAGTCTTCGTCATCAAAAGAGGGCGCAAAGTTGCCTTGCTCGAGATGTTGCATCTGTGATTGTACCGTGCGCTCTTGCTGGATACGCTGGTAAATCTCTTCGCGATGTACCGCGATATCTTTTGGCGCGTTAACCCCTATGCGTACTTGGTTACCCTTGACGCCTAGCACAGTAACACTGACCTCATCACCAATCATTAAAGTTTCGCCAACGCGGCGAGTTAAAATTAACATGCGTCACACTCCTTATGTCGCAGTAAAGAACGATTACTTATCATATGACTTCTCAATTACTCAATATCACTGAATGAACCAGTATCGAGCTGTTTAAGGTTTTAATTCACAAGTAATTATACCGTCTAAAACAAGATAAACAGCTTCCATAACTATAGGTATCATTTTGCCCAAATGAACGCCCCATTATAAGTCCCATAGACCGTACTGTCACGGATTTTAACAATACTACTGGATAAAGCCGAAGTCTTGTGACTATTTAGCGCCAATAAAAGAGTAAGCAAGCAGCGCTATTATGGAAATTATGAGCATAATAGTCATAAAAAACAGAACCTTGATAGGTTCTGTCATTTTGTATATTAAAACTTATTTTAGCCGTTTAGCAAAATATCAGCGGTTAAGCGCAGATAAATAAAAAAACAGCTAGAATTTATGCTAGAACCTATTGTCCAGCAACTTTGCTCTCACCGTCTTCACGATCTAAGCCAAATGCTGTGTGCAAGGATTTGACTGCTTTTTCTAAGTGCTGCTCTTGGATAAGGACGGAGACCTTGATTTCGCTAGTAGAGATCATTTGTATATTGATGTTGTTCTCCGCTAAGGTCTGGAACATCAAGCTTGCAACCCCTGCGTGTGAGCGCATACCCACACCGACCAAAGATACTTTGACCACTTCGCTGTTACCTAATATCTCTTTGGCACCGATGTCGTCTTTGATTTCATCGTTTAGCACTGCCATGGCTTTGTCTAAGTCAGTACGGTTGACAGTAAAGGTGAAGTCAGTGGTACCTTGGTCCGATAGGTTTTGCACAATCATATCGATTTCGATATTGGCATTTCCAATCGGACTTAAAATAGCTGAGGCAATACCGGGGTGGTCAGGGACGCCGCGTACCACAATCTTTGCTTCATCACGGTTAAAGGCGATACCTGAGATAATTGCCTGTTCCATACTGTCTCCTTCGTCTATCGTAATTAGGGTGCCCACGTTATCTCTAAAATCATCGTCAAAGCTGCCATCGTTATTGTCATCGAAGCTCGATAGCACTCGTAAGGGCACACCGTATTTACCGGCGAACTCTACTGAGCGAATCTGTAAAATCTTGGAGCCAAGGCTTGCCATCTCGAGCATCTCTTCAAAAGTTATTTTTTCAAGTTTTTTAGCTTTTGAAGTGACGCGTGGATCGGTAGTGTAGACGCCGTCAACATCAGTATATATCTGACATTCATCAGCACCTAGGGCAGCTGCGATAGCGACGCCTGTGGTGTCTGAGCCGCCGCGTCCGAGAGTGGTAATATTATCGTGCTCATCGATACCCTGGAAACCTGCCACAATGACGACATTACCGGCATCTAGCTGCTGGCGGATGTTTTCATCATCGATGCTCTCGATACGGGCTTTATTATGTGAGGTGTCGGTCTTGATAGCGACTTGACGACCGGTCATTGAGCGCGCGCCAATACCTAGATCCTGAATGGCCATAGCAAGTAATGAGATCGACACTTGCTCGCCAGTGGAGACCATTTGATCATATTCACGAGGATCAGGTTGAGCGCTGATTTGACGTGCCAAATCGATGAGGCGGTTGGTTTCTCCGCTCATCGCTGAGACCACGACGACGACTTGGTGACCGTTATCATGCCAGCGTTTGACGCGTTTGGCGACGTTCTTAATGCGGTCAATACTGCCCATTGAGGTGCCGCCGTATTTTTGTACTATTAACGCCATAAGATTTTACCTATTCTGCATCCTCTATCAGCTATAAGTGTCCATTAAATCCAATCGTATTTTAATAAGCGAGCATCTTTAATGAACTTGCATAGTGATAGAGTCAATTAATATTTGAACGCTGACCTTTATACCATAATCAAAGCACAAATTTAAGTCGCCATGCCGCTTTGATATATGGTAATTAATTATCAATGCTATAACCAACTGCCATCTGTCAAATACAAATCAGATGTAAGTTAAGCGTTTTACTATAGAAACGAGCTAACTTAGCTTAATTGAGCTTAACTTAATTTAGCTTCGATCCAAGCGGGTAGTGCCTCTAACACAGTGCGAATATTGCCAGATTTTGGCGCGCCGCCTTGCGCGTAGTCAGGCTTACCGCCGCCTTTGCCACCAAGCTCACCTGCCAAGTGACGAATGATATCACCGGCTTTAATCTGCGCAGTCATCGACTTCGCTACGCTTGCAGCGAGTGCTAATTGCTCGTCTTTATCACCGACTAATACGATGATGGCATCAGGAAGCTTGGACTTGATATCGTCCATTAAGGGGCGGATAGATTTACCGTCAATACCGCTCAAAGTGCTGACCAGTACAGGCGTATCTTTGATGGTTTGCACCTCGTTCAATAAATCTGCCGCTTGACTGCTGGCGAGCTTTTGTTGCAAGCGCTCGAGCTGCTTTTCTAAATCGCGCTGCTTATCTGCCATGGTCTGTACGCGCGCGGCAACCTGTGGACGCTTAACTTTGAGTTGTCCGGCAAGAGTCGCTAGCTGCTGATCATTTTGTTGAACATACTTGACAGCGCCCATACCAGTGAGCGCCTCAATACGGCGAATACCAGCGGCGATACCAGATTCACCAGTGATCTTAAATAGGCCGATATCACCGGTACGCTGCACGTGTAGCCCGCCGCATAACTCAATAGAGAAGGGTTGGTTATTCCCATCGATAGTCATCTCGGTGCCCATGGTGAGTACGCGCACCTCGCTACCGTATTTTTCACCAAATAACGCCACCGCGCCTTTTTCCATGGCTTCATCAATAGCCATGTTCTCTATACAAGCTGGCGTATTGGCTTGGATTTGCTCATTAACCAAACGCTCAATTTGCGCAATCTCAGCTTGGCTTACCGGCTTATCATAAGCAAAGTCAAACCTTAGCACTTCACTTGAGACGAGCGAGCCTTTTTGGCTGATTTTATCGCCGAGTATATGACGTAGAGCCGCGTGTAACAGATGGGTAGCAGAATGGTTTTTAGCGCTCGCAGCACGGATGCTTGAGAGCACTTGCGCCTCTGCGCTTTGACCTGCGCTAACAGTACCCATGCTGACGACGCCATAATGGATAATGGCTTGCCCTGATTTTTTGGTGTCTTGTACGCTAAAGACGCCAGACTCGCTACGTATCTCGCCAAGCTCACCGACTTGTCCGCCGCCTTCGGCGTAAAAAGGCGTACGATCCAAGACGATAACGCCCTCGCTGCCTTCTGCTAGAGACTCGATCGCATTACCGTCTTGATAGAGCGCAGTAATATTGACATTATCATCGCTGAGCTGCTCGTAGCCAATGAACTCAGTTGGCGTCTCAACTTGGATGACGCTACTGTAGTCGACATCGAATTTGCCAGCATCACGAGCGCGATCGCGCTGCGCTTGCATCTGTTCGTCAAACTCTTCTTCATCGATGCTGATACCGCGCTCACGGGTAATATCTGCAGTGAGGTCAAGCGGGAAGCCGTAAGTATCATAGAGCTTGAAAGCGGCAGCACCGGAGAGGATATCGCCATCTTCTAAGCTCTCAAGCTCGCTGGCGAGCAGACGTAAGCCTTGGGCTAAGGTCTTGGCAAACTGTGCTTCTTCTTTTTGAATAGCGGCTTCAATGAGGCTTTGTTTGTCTTTTAGCTCAGGATAAGCATAGCCCATTTCACGGACTAAAGGCGCTACCATCTTATAAAAGAACTCGCTCTCAGCGCCAAGCTTATTGCCATGACGTACCGCTCGGCGAATAACTCGGCGCAGCACGTAGCCGCGGCCTTCATTACTTGGCATCACGCCATCAGCGATCAAAAAGGATACGGCACGGATATGATCAGCAATCACCTTTAGTGAGGATTGCTGCTCGTTGTCAATCTCTAAAATAGTTGCCGCAGCGTCCATCAAGTGGCTGAATAAATCGATTTCATAATTGCCATGCACGCCTTGCATAATAGCGCTAATGCGCTCAAGTCCCATACCAGTATCGACACTAGGGGCGGGTAGTGGCAGCATGATGCCGTCTTTTTGGCGATTAAACTGCATAAACACGCAGTTCCAAATCTCGATATAGCGGTCGCCATCTTCCTCAGGCGTACCAGGCAAGCCGCCCTCAATCTCAGGGCCATGGTCATAAAAGACTTCGGTACAAGGGCCACAAGGACCGGTATCACCCATTGTCCAAAAGTTATCAGAGGCGTAAGGGGCGCCCTTATTATCGCCGATACGGATAATACGCTCCGCTGGCAGGCCAATCTTAGTGTGCCAGATATCAAAGGCTTCGTCGTCAGTCTCATAAATAGTGACGTAGAGACGGTCTTTGTCGATAGCTAGCCATTCAGTCGATGTCAAAAACTCCCAAATATAAGCAATGCCGGCTTCTTTAAAATAATCACCAAAAGAGAAGTTACCGAGCATCTCAAAGAAAGTATGATGACGTGCGGTGTAGCCGACGTTATCTAAATCGTTGTGCTTACCGCCTGCCCGCACACATTTTTGTGAAGTGACCGCGCGCGTATAATCACGCGATTCCATCCCCAAAAAAGTCTCTTTAAACTGATTCATACCGGCGTTGGTAAACAGTAAAGTAGGATCATTATGCGGAATAAGGCTCGATGAGGAGACAGGGGTGTGCTGCTTGCTTATAAAAAAATCGATAAAAGCTTGACGAATCTCGGCTGTTTGAGATGGCTGGCTCACAGCGGCTCCTTACAAAAAATGGTTTTAAGATAGTTGTAGAATATTAAATTTGCCCGCGATTTTAGCACATACCGCCCTCGTTGAACATTCGCAAATAGTCACTGTGAGGGCTAATACACTAGCAGTCATAAACAGTCGTTAATTGGTCAAGATGGCCGCGTCTGTCTTATCTAGTTTATCGGTAACTAATGGATTGGCTTCAATGACTTGTACAGGTAGGTAGCGCAGTTGTAGCTTAATGGGTAGATACTCCGGAAAGTTCTCTACCATATCAGCGGTGATGAGCGCCTCAATTTGCTGGACATCGTAAGAGCTAGGAGTCGTCTCGCCGCGAATAATAGCGCGCACGATTTGGTTCTCATTCGAGGTCTCAAATTGAGTGTTGGTCAGTACATTGCCTTTGTCGATAAAATAGCTGTTTATCGCCTCTTTAGTGCTGCTCTCAAAGACTTGCTGCTTAGCATTGGTTTGTAGATTGATAGTCAAATAAGTACCGAGTCCGGCAAGTAGTAATAAGGTCACTGCATTGCGGCGTAAAAAAGTCAGATAAGTGTTTGATTGATAATCATCATCGACTAGGCGGCGAAAGCCAAGTAGCCAGAGCACTAAAGCGTTGGTAAATTGAATAGCGATAATATTAGTAATAGCTAACAATAGCGCCCCAAGACCTAATTGCATCTCGCTATGAGCGAATAAAATACCGCTTGCCGCTAGAGGAGGCACCAAAGCAGTGGCTACCGCGACGCCTACGACCGCGACCGATAGATGTGGTGATACCATCGCATACGCGCCAGCTGTGCCGCCAGCTAGCGCAATCATTAAGTCCATAGAAGTGGGCTGAGTACGCGATAAAATCTCAGCGGTCAGCGGTTGATCGTTATGCAGCAGCCCGATCAAAAAGCCTACGAGCACCACTAAAGAGACGCCCGCGATGACCGTAAATAGCGACTTCCACAGTAGCGGCATACGGTAGTCAATAATCGCGAGCGCCACGCCAGTGATAGGTCCTAACATCATCGCCACTAGCATCGCGCCGATGACAACCGCTGCAGAATTAGTCACTAAGCCATAGCTTGCGATAATGGCCGAGAGGATGTTCATAATAAAATACATCTTACTCGGTAGGGCATTGGCCTCGATTTTGACGCGTACTTCTGGATAATCGACTTTTTGGTTACTAAACTGTTCAGCGACAAACTGCTTATAAGACTCAAGCTTGGCTTCTTTTTTCTCTTGTACTTCCTCTTTTGCGTTTTCTTCCTCTGCAGTACTCTTAGAGTCGTTCTCGCTTTGCTTAGAATCTATATTGCTAGCGTCTGTGTTGCCGGATACCTTTGCTGTCTCACTGTTTTCTATATACGCTTCATCAACACACATCGCTTGCTCATCTGATTGATTACTATCGACATCAGCAGTGTCGCCATGGGCGCTAGTTCCTGAGTCATCGGTAAGGGCGTTTTCATCAGCTGCTTGGGTATTAGCAGTGACAGTGGCACTGTTGGCTTTAGTAAATACTAAGTCAGCCATTGCCAAGTGAGCAAAGTCGATGTTAGAAAAACTGACGTTAGAAATGCTAAAGTCCGCAGCTTCTAAGTTGACAGCTTGAGCTTGCGCCATCTCAGGTGTGATATCTTCAACCGTCGCGACAACCACTTCTTCGCTAATAGCCGTCATCGTCACTTTCGCGTCAGAATGATGATGTCCTGCTTCTGCGGTATTTATCTCTTCACTTTCAGACTCTAAGGACTCGTTGTTATCAGCATGCTCGCCAGCGTCGTCGACGTCGACACTATTATCAAAATTACTATCATTACTATTAGGGGTAGATGCAGGCTCTTGAGCGTTCTTGTTGTCAGATTTATTAGAGTCATTAGAGCGGCTAGCAGGGTTGGCGGTCATAGTATTGGACTTTCTCAAAGGCAAGAAGAAAATCACTATTGTAAAGACAAATAGGGGAGAAAGTATAGATTTTTGCGACAAGCGAGCTCTGAGTAGCAGAGTAAGCGGTAAAGTAAGTGTTTTTAATACGCTAGATAACTCCCTAATATTAGCATGGTTTTAGCGATTAGTCGCCTAGTTTTGGTAGCTTTGCTAGTTATAATAAAGACTTACTTTTTATGTGGGTTTAAGGTATAAAGTAATTATACCCACACAAAAGATAAGGATTAGACTATGAACTGGCCACTACTTTCTGTTGTTTACTCTATGGCAGCTACTGTCATCGTCGGCTTACTGATGATCGCCGCTTTAGTAACCGGCTTTAACGAGATACGGCATATTCAAATAGCCATAGTCATAGGACTACTAGTCGCTATTCCAGTCGGTTTATTTTTTACCAAAAAAATAGGCAGCATCACTGGTAATGAGGAAGGCTATAAGGCTTAAAGGCTATAAAGCTTAGATGTGTTTGGAGGGCAGTCTAGCTTGTAGACTTAGCAAGGGCTTTGGGTCTAAACGTTATGATTTAAATAAAAAAACAGCCTATGTGGAGGCTGCTTTTTTATTTTTGTTAAGACTGTTTTTGACGTCAGATATACGCTCGTAGCTCAGCCGTTATTGTAGCTCAACTGTCGCGCCATTTTCGATATTGGCGTAGACTTCTAGCACATCCCAGTTGGTCAAACGCACGCAGCCTGCCGAGGCTTGGCGACTGATGCCCTCAGGCTTCGGTGAGCCATGAATACCATAAGAAGGTTTTGATAGTCCCATCCATACCACGCCTACAGGACTATTAGGTCCTGGCGGCAGCATATGTACTTTCTTATCGTCACCTTTGCCAACGGTCGCTTTATACCATGGCATCTTGACTTTATTGATAATCTTAAAGCTGCCTTGCGGGGAAGGGGTGCTCGCACTACCGATGGTCGTCGGATAAGTGGCAACTAATTTATCACCGTTATAAGCGTATAACGTTTTATCCGCTTTATTAGCGACCATACGGTTGATACGTTGATTGAGAGGCTCACGATTGTTTAATACGGTGATGGTCTCGCCCGCCTTGTACGTTTTGTTTTTGTTTAACTTATCGAGATAGCGTACATCCATATGGAAGCGCTCGCCTAACATCTCTTTGATGTCTTGATAGTAAAGGCCTTTGACTTTTGACTTTGCCTCAGAGCCAGATGGCAATCTAGCAAAATTAGTATTTACATCATCTTCAGTAATGGTATAAGTGACTAGTACTGGCTTATTGGCAGGAATGTTTTTGTTAAGAGCATCCCAAGTTTTTTGATCCATTTTACCAGTAGCAGGCAGACCTTTCATGTTTTGAAAGTTGACGAGCGCCTTTTTACTATTCATACCCCAACCACCATCGATAGGGCCTGGTGAAGCATGGTTCCAGTCGAGAAGCGCTTGCAATTTAATCGTCATCGCTGAGTTGACGTTCATGTTGGGCGACCAAGTCGAGCCATTGACTTGCTTGGCATAATTGGATAAATCTAGCGTGGTATATCTCTTACCATTCTTATCCTCGATGCTCTTGATAGCAGACTCATCGCCGATGTTTTGGAGCTGTGCGCTATTAGTGACTTCAAAATTTGAGGTGTCCGCTGCCGCACTACTAGGGCCTGCTAGAGCCTGACCGTCACTAATATCATCAGTCGTATCAGACTGCTGGTCTTTACGGGTGAGCTCTTCTACGCTCATATTATCAGCGGCAACAGCGTTAGATGCCGTGTTGTTAGCAGCGATGTCTGTAGAAGCTATATCGTTAGAAGCTATGTCGTTAGAAGCTATGCCAGTCCCGATATTAGGCTGAGCGGCGCGCTTACTATCAATCAGTTGTCCCATTCTATCAGAGGCTGCCGGCGTACTCACTTGCGGCTGAGCATTGGTTGCTGAGTCGTTATTCGGCAAAGTGATACGCGCATCATTATCAACTGAGCTGCTACGACTCTCTTCTAGATTGATACCAGATAAGCTTTCGATATTTGGCAGATTGTCTACACTGTCTACAGGCAAAGTACGAGTATTGTCTGTCGGTGCAGCAAAGACAGTGGCACTAAGACTCAGCGTGGCAATAGAGATTGCAGTTACAATAGGTTTTATTTTCATCATAAAGGGTCACAATGTGGTGGTTATTATGGAAGTATTATGCGCATTATCTGGACGCTTCGCAAACTTTTAACCTCTCTTTTTGTAGTAATGAGCAGACAGACGTCAGGCGTTGACGCTTTAATGACTAGGGAGAGAGGATTGAGTCATAATATAAAGGGTATATTGCGCAAAACGGACGCTTAGCAAGAAGCGAGTAAGGTGCTTTCGAGTCAGGTACTATTAATGCAACTTATACTAAGCATGCTTCTATCATAACATAGTTGCTCTAGAAGCGCAGTTCGTCTGAGTAGAGTGCAACCGGGGATTTGCTATTATCAGTTGTAGGATTGATTGGCGTCATATTCGCTTTAAGTTTATAATGCTTTAAATCGAAACCAATAATTTTATGCTATCAACAAACCTTAACGCTATCAAACAAACCATAAAAGAGGCCGTATGTCAGACGAGCAGATAATGAGCGCAGAAGACTTTCAGCAGCAAAATCCAAATCAGTACGATTATGATGGTCACGATCTAGATGGACATGAGCTAAATGCTGAAGACACCGATCATAGCGAATTTGCTAATTTTCATAGTGAGCTTGAAGAGGCGCGTCAGCAATTAGTGACGATTCGCGATTTCATTCGTTTTTGTGTGACGCAATTGCGGAACTATGATGTGGTAGTAGCGCAAGGTACGACCGACGAATTCGCTGAGGCTTCTGCTATTGTTTTGCACTCTTTGTCGCTTGACTGGTCAGCAAATGAGCAAATATTAGACTGCCGTCTGACTGCCTCAGAGAAGCAAGCGGTGCTAGAGCTATTAGAAGCGCGTATCATTCAACGTAAGCCGCTTAGTTATTTGATCAATTTAGCGTATTTTTGTGATTTACCTTTTTATGTGGATGAGCGTGTGCTTATTCCGCGCTCGCCGATAGCTGAGTTGATCCGTCAGCAGTTCTATCCATATTTCGATGTCAATGAGCTTGCCAAGCCGATTGGTATCAGCAGCATAAACGCTGTGGATGCAGGCGAGTCAGCCACTAAGTTCTTCGAGCACGGCCTTGACATGAAGCAGTTGACACAGCCTGAGCGTATCTTAGACTTGTGCACCGGTTCTGGCTGTATTGCTATTGCGCTTGCGACACGTTTTGTCGATGCTTTGGTGGACGCCGCTGATATCGATAAAGGCGCGCTTGAGGTGGCGATGGTCAATGTTGATCATCATGATCTGGGGCATCAAATCAATGTGATTGAATCTGATTTGTTTGCTAAGCTCCCAAGCGACAATCAGTACGAGCTTATTGTCACTAACCCGCCTTATGTTGATGCGGCAATCATGGCTGACTTGCCGCCTGAGTTTCTATATGAGCCTGATCATGCGTTAGCCGCCGGTCAAGACGGCTTAGATCTAGTGCATAAAATATTATTTGACGCCGCTGATTACTTGACGCCAGAAGGTCTACTCGTCTGTGAGGTTGGCGATAGTGAATGGGCACTGATGCAAGCTTATCCTGATATTCAGTTTAATTGGTTAAAGTTCGCTCATGGCGGTCACGGTATCTTTGCGATCACTTATGATGACCTGTTAGAACACCGTGAGTCATTTGCCCATTATGTACAGCTTTTAGAGAGTCATCAGGTGCAATAATCAGTACCTTTTACCAGTAAAGAGGTAAGTGAAGCCAAAAGCGTAAGATGGACAGTAGCCCAATATTAATAGCATTGAGTATTGAAGGATAGACATGGCAGGTAATAGTATAGGAAAACTCTTTAGTGTCACAACTTGCGGAGAGTCGCATGGGTCTGGCCTGATGGCTATCGTCGATGGCGTGCCGCCAGGTATGGCGTTATCTAGCGAGGACTTGCAAGTTGATCTAGATCGCCGTAAACCTGGGACTTCTAAGTACGCAACCCAGCGCCGCGAGCCCGATGAGGTCGAGATCATCTCTGGCGTCTTTGAAGGTAAAACGACGGGTACTTCTATTGGCTTACTGATCCGTAATACCAATCAAAAATCTAAAGACTATAGCGACATTAAAGATACCTTCCGCCCCGGTCATGCCGATTATACTTATAGTATGAAGTACGGCTTTCGTGATTATCGCGGCGGCGGGCGCTCTTCAGCTCGCGAGACTGCCATGCGTGTGGCCGCAGGCGCTATCGCTAAGAAGTATCTGTCTGAGCGCTTAGGTATACAGATTCATGGACATGTGACGCAGATTGGTAATGAGTACAGCCAAGTCACTGATCCAAGCCAAATCGATTGGGAATTCGTCAATAGCAATCCATTCTTTTGCGCGGATAGCGAAGCAGTCGCGCGTTTTGAGACCTTAATCGATAGTCTGCGACGCACGGGCACCAGCTGCGGTGCTAAGCTTGAGGTTATCGCAAGCGGCGTACCGGTCGGGCTTGGTGAGCCGGTATTTGATCGCCTAGATGCTGAGATTGCCCATGCGATGATGAGCATCAATGCGGTGAAAGGTGTGGAGATCGGCGATGGTATGGCGGTCGCCGGTCAATTCGGTCATAAATCTCGCGATGAGATGACTCCGGATGGCTTTACTGCCAATCATGCTGGCGGTATCTTGGGCGGTATCTCCTCTGGGCAAGATATTAGCGTCAGTATTGCGCTCAAGCCTACTTCTAGTATTACCACCCCTGGCAAAAGTATAAACACCGATGGCGAAGCGATCGATATGCTAACCAAAGGCCGTCATGACCCTTGTGTTGGCGTACGAGCGACGCCTATCGCTGAGGCGATGCTCGCGATCGTCCTGCTGGATCACTATCTGCGTCACCGCGGTCAAAACGCGGATGTGGTCACGCCGGTTGCATCGATTACTGAATAGCTCTAAGCCTTGGGTCAGTAGCGAGCCTTTTATCTTTTATTGACTCTCATTAAAGGTAAAAGGTTTTTTTGTGCTTGTAACAGTGGTACGAGGTGCTCTGATGTTGATTCCCTATTAAGCGACTTTTGAGTAGTCATCAGTGGCTACGCAGCGTTGGTGTTTAAAGACCAATAATAGACCTCTTGCAAAAGTACCGTTTTATTAACCTTCGTTAACGGAGTATCAAGGGCTAGCAATGACTTATGCAAGAGATCTAATAGCTGCTGGCTAGGAATCGCAAGCCAGTGTCCAAAAGCAATACTTTCAATATTACTGTTAGCCAATAATTGACGACACTCCTGACGGCTATACCCTAAGTAAGGGTTTGTTGTATGAGCGGCTGTAGTATGAGTTGGAATGAGTTTTTTCATAGCATTTATCACCAGCGCCGTAAAACCACATCCTTCTAGGGCATGGATGTAAGGCGTCAACCGTTGTCACCTAAGATGACATCTACCTTGTCAACTCTGCTTATTGAGATCATAATCATTCTATGAAAACGCTCAAACTACGCACCAAAGACAAACATGCCAAGCAGCTCAATATCTTAGCTGGTGCGGTCAACTTTGTCTGGAATTACGTCAATGAGCTTAGTTTTAAACATCTTAAGCGCACAGGCAAATTCTTTTCAGCCTATGACTTGGCCACTTACACCAAAGGGGCTAGTGAATACCTAAATCTGCACAGTCAAACCTTGCAAGCGATCAGTGAGGTTCACGCTAAATCCCGTAAACAGTTTAAAAAAGCCAAACTCAACTGGCGTACTAATAATCCAAAAGCCAAGAGAAGAAGCTTGGGCTGGATTCCGTTTAAAAAGACTGCCATTAAGCACCTAGCAACCCGTCAATCAGGCAAGAAAAGCCTTAAGTCCACTATCCAACTAAGCCTCGCTAAGGGTAAAAAACTCACAATAGATCTATGGGACAGCTATAATCTAGCCCTGTACAGCATCAATACTCTGGAGCTAGTGCAAGACAATCGCGGCCACTGGTATGCCTGTATCACCGTTAAAGACTTTCCTAAGGTTAAAGGTGGTGATGGTAAGGTTGGTGTTGATTTAGGGTGTAAGGATGCTGCTACCAGCAGCCAAGGCGACAAGCTAACCATTAAGCAAACCCAGAAATGGGCTAAAAAACTTACCATTGCTCAAAGAGCAAACCATAAAAAGCGCGTAAAAGCCATTCACGCCAAGATAAAAAACACTCGTCAAGACTTAATTCACAAGTTTACCACCAGTCTGATTAAGGACAACGCCTTGATAGTGGTCGGTAAACTTCAATCAAGCTCATTTACTTCAAGCAAACTAGCTAAGTCTGTCTATGACGCAGGATGGTTTGAGATGAAGCGACAACTGGACTATAAATGCAAGTATGCAGGTTGTCACTATATCGAAGTTAATGAAAGTTACACCACCCAGACTTGTTCGTGTTGCGGCTCACGCCAAAACAGTCCGAAAGGTAGAGCAGATCTTGGAATAAGAGAATGGATATGCGAGTGCGGTGTCACTCATGACCGCGATATTAACGCGGCCAAAAACATTCTTGCGGTCGGGCTTGACCGTCTTGTAGAAGGAATCCCCTCCGTTTAGGGAGGGGAGGAAGTCAAACCTTAAATCTAGATAGCAAGTTTCGATAGAGCTATCGTAGAATATTGAGGTATGAACCCTGTGCAGAGATGATGGATGTTTAATGAATTAATCTTAGTTAGCCAAAGGTAAGATAATACGTACCAACACACCTTGAGAGGGACTGCTAAGGGTTTTAGTTGCTGTATGGTTTATATAGTCATCTACGTTATCGATACTAACGCTACCACCATGATGTTCAATCACTTGCTTGACTAAAGTTAAGCCAAGTCCCGTGCCTTTTTTCAAATGATTACCGTTTGCTTGAGGCGATTGTTTTTGATGCGAGAGGCTAAAATAACGATCAAAAGCTTTGGCGATAGCATAATCAGCAAGAGGTTGGCCGTCATTAAAAATATCAACCGTAACGCTGCTACTCGTAGTTGTCAGCTCGATACGCACCTCAGCATCAGCGAAATATATTGCATTGTCTAAGACATTTTGCAGCGCTTGCACCAACCAAAAGCGATCGGCTGCAACGGTAGTCTTGGCTAAGAGAGCAGGTGAGTAAACTTGCTCAGCGGCGATATGGTTTATCTGCTTATGATCAATAAGAAGCTTGATAGGGGTTAGATGACGCTGCTGAACCTTGACGCTACTGTCTTTTATTAAGCTAGTGAGGATAGGAGTTAGCGAGATAGCTTGACGGTTTAATCTAAAAGTGGGCTGCTCAACTTTCGCCAGCAGTAACAGCCGATCAATGAGCTGCTGCATTTTGATACTCTGCTCGCCAATCGCTTGGCTAAGCATCTGCCTATCGTCTAGATCTAGATTGTCATCTTCTAATAGCTCACCACTTGCGCGAATAGCGGTCAGAGGACTCTTTAGCTCATGAGTCAGCGTGTGTACATAGTCGCTAACGTACGCTCTATTCTCTAACCGATGTTTCATCGACTCGATAGTGTCGGTCAAGCTGTTGAGCTCGTGACCTAAATAAAAGTATGGCTTTTTAGTGTCCTCGGCAAGCGCGCTAGTATAGCGAGTCACAAGACTGATACTTTGCTGCAGCCACCAAGCGACAAGCCCTGCCAAAATCAGTGAAACAATACTAATAAGTAGAGTCGTGATCAGCATACGCTGGCGCGTATTATCGAGATAGGGTAAGACGCTATCGACCGGTTTACCGACACTGACCACGCCAATCAGGTGACCTAAATCATCCTTGATAGGCTGAGCGACATACATAATTGAGCTGCCGCGGGTGCTGTTAGTGTCAGGCGTACTGCGCGCGCCGTACTGACCTCTAAGGGTCAGATACACATCGTTCCAGCGGCTATAGTCTGCGCCTTCAGCATTATCAGATGCGGGTAGGGAGTCGTACAGAACGATGCCTTGACTATTGGTAACGTAAAGCCGAAAGCTGCTTGCCGTTTTTTGCTTATATTCAGGCTCATTATCTAGGTTATAAGCGGTTTTAGCCGTTTTACTTTTAATACTGTGATCTTTAAAGCCAGCGGGCTGAGCGATAAAAGCGCTATCTAACTGTTGTTGATAGGCGGTGTTTGATATTTGCCCTGATTGTACAGGCTCTTGGAGATTGGCAGCCATCATCTTACTGGTATCGAGCAAAGTATCTTCAATGACTTGCTGCGCGGTAGGCTTGACGTGCTCAAATAGCTGCGTAAATACCACAATGCCTGAGACTATCAGGATCAAAGCCACCGCTAACCAAATCCGAAAAAATATACTTAAATTTAGCGGCTGTTTAGGCTGAGCTTGCTGCTGAGACGTACCTATTGGATGCAGCTTAGTATACCAATTGTTTTGACTTACATCGCTATTGGCATCGGCATCGCTATTGATCTGCGTATCAGCACTATTTTTGTGTTTGAAAGTAGACATTAAGCAGGACACAGTCCATAGCCCAGACCACGATGGGTATGGATGACGTCGATATCAGGATGAATGCTGGCCAGCTGCTTACGGATAGATTTGACATGGCTGTCTATCGTTCTTGCCAAACGATGATCAGGATAATCGCTGATGGCATTTAACAGCTGTTCACGACTAAAGACTTGATTGGGCGCTTGCAATAAAGCCAATAAGATTTTGCGCTCAGTATTGCTCAGCTCAAGCTTTTGTCCATCCCAAGTCAGCGAATAGTTCAACGGCTGATAGTGCCAGTCTCCTGAGCTATAAGTATAGCTAACCGGAGATTGTGAGACTAAACCGGCATCATCTATAGTCTTATCAGACTCCTTATACTGACTAGATAACTGCTCACGTCGCCAAACCGCTTTTAATCTTGCCACTAATTCTCGCGGGCTAAAAGGCTTAGCACAATAGTCATCACCGCCCATCTCAAGCCCTAAGATACGGTCAACCTCATCGCTACGCGCGGTCAAAAATATAATCGGTACATCCTTTAAACTACCCAATTCAGAGTCATGACGAATCTGTTGGCATAAGCTTAGGCCATCACCGTCTGGTAGCCCCACATCCAAAATAATCGCTGATAACGCTTGTGCCTCTGGGTTATGCAAACGACGCAGCTCTGGCAATACACTACTAGCATTGTCAAGCCAAGTGATTTGCCAGCCTTCACGCTTACAAGTCACTTTGAGTGACATAGCGATAGCCGGATCGTCTTCTACTAAGAGGATATGAGTCATAGCGTTTTATCTTAATTGTTTTTGGGTGTCTAAAAGACAGCTACCGTATTTGTGAGCTTTGCCATTGAAAAGTCGCAGGCTAGCATCATAAATACAGAGAATTGTTAGCAGCATAATTTTTGTAATAAAGCTATCCTAGCATAGATAGCTGAGAAGACTATGTGATAGGCAAGCAAAGCGTATGAAAAACTTATGGATAATCACTCCGCTAAGAATCACAAGACTTGAAGATGCTTTGTAGGTAATAATAATTTGTCTGAACTGAAATAAGGAAATCGTATGAGTAATTATTTGGATGTGGTCACCGTAGAGCATAATCCTGCGAATAAGCCCATTGAGCGCGCGGTGATTTGGCTGCACGGTCTTGGCGCGAGCGGACATGATTTTGAGCCAGTCGTGCCGCAGTTGGGTCTCGATAATGATATGGCGGTAAGATTTGTCTTTCCGCATGCGCCGCAGATACCCGTAACTATTAATGGCGGTATGGTGATGCCGGCTTGGTACGATATTTTAGAGATGAGTCTTGATCGCAAAATCGACGTAGCACAAATCGAGAAATCCTCGCAGCAAATTCGCGATTTAATTCAGCGCGAGATTGAACGCGGGGTCAAACCTGAGCATATTGTCATCGCTGGGTTCTCGCAGGGCGGGGCAGTGGCCTACCATGTGGCGCTAAGCTATCCACAGCGCTTAGCTGGTCTTATGACCTTGTCTACTTATTTGGCAACCAATGATAGCCTAAGCTATAGTAATATTAATAAAGACTTACCGATTCTCATTGAACACGGCGTGCAAGATCCGGTAGTGCCAGTAGTATTAGGCCAGCAAGCCCAGCAGCTATTGACAGATAAAGGCTATGACGTTGAATTCAACACTTATCCCATGGCGCATCAAGTCTGTATGCCGCAAATCCAGAATATCGGTAAATGGTTAAATAAGGTTTTAGCTTAACCTTTTCTTATACATATTGCCTTATAAATAGTCTCTTAGCTATTGAAATCAGGTAAGTTGACCCTATATAGTAAGTAGAGTAATTAAGACAGATGAATAAGCTTTAAACGTAATAGCCGACCTGTAAATTAATGTAATAACTAACGGTTATAGGTTGAGTCAAAGCGGAAGTTAGTCTAAAATACTCAGTCTTATTGGGGATGTTCTGGCTTCGACGCTGGTGATGAAACTCAATGATGCATGTCGAGAGTGTATGTCCTCTCGTAAATCAAACATATATTGTTATAGTCGCAAACGACGAAACTTACGCTCTAGCAGCTTAAACCCTGCTTACTGCGCTGCCGATTACCTATAGTTGGTTAGCCCAGTTGAAGCGTCCGTATATAGGTTCGCCACAAGGGATTGTCTCAATCGCTTGGGTTCAAAAGTAGAGACTCGTCCAATCCATCCTGACTGTCGGATCGGTGCGGACTAAAACTAAAGACAGAAACTAAACATGTAGAGTCATGAGCGTAATGCTGGCGGACGCGGGTTCAACTCCCGCCATCTCCACCAAATACTAAAAATCCGGTCACTTCATCAAGTGACCGGATTTTTTTATGGTACAAGCTTTATTCTTTCAAGCTTTATTCTTTATAGTATTTAGGTGTGATGTACATGTTATTTACTACAAATACAAGATGTCAATACTAGAACGCTAGTATCAAGTACTATAGCTACTATATCTTAAAGCGACTAAGTAGTTTTAAAACGATTAAATATCAAAGCGGGTTTAGGCAAAACTAAGAATTATCTACCTACTATAGAAGTCTCTTCTAAGCGTAAATTTGGTTATTTAATTTATCAAAATGAGCATCTCTGACTTTGGTTGTCATAGTATCAAAATGAATAGAGATACCAGAGCTGTCTCTTTTAGCGTACCAGTATTCATCGTTACAGCCAGTTGGCAACTCAAAAAACTTGTCGTTGATAAAGTCGCCTACAGTATAGACGTGTCCTTCTGCATAAAAAGCATTGCCACTCGTACATACTAATTTATCACCAGTCTTAATCATGTTTGTTCTCCTACCAATTAAAACGAAGCACGCTATGATAGTAAAATTCATGATAAAAGAACATGGAGAAGGTGCTGAGCGGTTGAATGAGTATGCTGAACGGTAGTGTATGAAACTAAGGGTATGATATTTATAGTGTTTTGTTGAAGTCTAGTCAAATTCTATAGCCATATAAAAAACCAGCGACATAAAGTCACTGGCTTCTTTTTGACTTCGATTAGAGAATATAAATCTTACTCTTCAGAAGTCTCTTCGTTCTCATCAACGGCTTCTTCTTCAACGTCTTGGTCTTCGTCATCATTGTCTTCAGACAAGATAGTTACTAAGATACTAGCAGTAACGTCGTGATGTAGCTGAATATCAACATTGTATTCGCCAATCTGACGTAGTGTACCTTCTGGCAGCTTAATCTCAGCACGGTCTACCTCTAGACCCGAGTTAGTTAGAGCTTCAGCGATATCACGAGTACCGATAGAACCGAATAGCTTGCCTTCGTCACCAGATTTCGCACGCATAATAACATTAACGTCAGTTAACGCATCAGCACGAGTCTGTGCAGTAGCGACCTCGCGGGCTTCTTCAGCTTCAAGCTCAGCGCGGCGAGCTTCGAACTTTTCGATATTCGCTTTAGTAGCAGGAAGCGCTTTGCCCTGAGGGATAAGATAGTTACGTCCGTAACCTGGTTTTACATCGACAGTTTCACCGAGTTTACCAAGGTTGACGATACGCTGTAACAAAATAATTTGCATGAGTCACTCCTAGTTAACGGTTAACCCTGATGGTTGTCAGTGTACGGAAGTAGCGACAAGTAACGAGCTTGCTTGATAGCAGTGGCTAGTTGGCGCTGATATTTAGTAGACGTACCAGTAATACGACTTGGTACAATTTTACCATTGTCACTGATGTACTGTTTTAGCAGTTCAACATCTTTATAATCGATGTGAGTGATGCCTTCAGCAGTGAAACGGCAGAATTTGCGACGGCGATAGAAACGTGCCATAAGTATTCTCCTTTAATTAGTCTTCACTGTTGTTGTCATTGTTGTCTGAACGACGTGGCGTAGCTTTACGTGCGCGTTTTTCATCGGCGTTTTTAGCTAGCTGTGACTCTTCAGTGATTGCTTCATCACGGCGCATGACTAAGCTACGGATGATGGCATCGTTATAACGGAATAACTCTTCTAACTCTTCTAGAGTCTCACCGTCAGTTTCGATGTTGAATAACACATAATGAGCTTTATGAATCTTGTTGATTGGATAAGCCAGTTGACGACGGCCCCAATCTTCTAGACGATGGATGATACCATTGTTGTCTTGAACCAACTTGATATAGCGTTCAACCATGCCGACAACTTGGTCGCTTTGGTCTGGGTGTACAATTAACACCACTTCGTAATGTCGCATTTGGACTCCTTACGGATTAGTAGCTACCGGCCCTATGCAGGTAGCAAGGAGATTTATAAGGTAAACTTAGTCTCAGCTATTATTACACAGAGCGATAAGCTTAGGATATAAAGCGCAGTATTATAACAGTACTCAAGCGTTAACACAAAGGTTAATGCGGATAAAAGGAGTTAATTGTAGCGCTTATTATTTACAAACGATAAGGCTAGCCATAAAAAAAGTAGCGACTAAGCGCTACTTTTTGAAATATTGTAATTAGGAGACGTTAGTTTACTATAGTTATTTCACTTTAGGCTGTTTAACCAGCTGTTTGCTATCTGCTTTAACCACTAAAGTTTTGGCGAGTTTGTCGTGCCAACCGATATTTTCAGGGCTCTTTAATGCCATATAATAATGTACCCCGATAATTGCAAATGCAAAGAAACCTAGGATCATGAACAGTAGATAGTAAATGATAAGTAGCAATAAAGTACGAACAGCTATAAGTTTAGTAAAGGAGGGAAGAGTATGCGTGGTTTGATCTACGACCCGAATACCAGTAAGTAACTTGCCCAACGATTGCCCACGGAGCGAAATGAATATTAATTGTAATGCAAGCAAACCAAATATCAGCGCTTGCGACATCATCAAAGTACTGCTAGGAATAGTTTCTATTAAACTTGTAGAATACTCTAAAGCTTTATTTAAAGTTTCTACACTCTCGATATTCTGGAGCTTTGAATAGTCAATGTCTAACTTTGACCAAGCCATTATCATCGGAATGGAAGCTAGTATATAGACGAGAGCATTGATAACAGTCGCCAATACTCGCGACATGATAGGCGCAAGTACGACGTCGCCAATGACTTTGTCTTGGTTGGTGGCAGCTTTATTCAGCTGGGTTTTGTTTAATGAGACGTTGTGATGCGGGGTGTGGTGACGATTGGTCGTCATATCGGCCTTCACATTTTTAGAACGTTCAGGCTTACCATAGAGTCTATCCAAAGAAAGTTTTTTACCGTTCAAACCGTCTTGATTGGCGCTAGTATTAGTGTCATCAGAGTCTTCTGGAAAGATAGTGACGTTACTGATAATAGAGTCATCATCACTATCATTAACGGTTGTATTATTCATGGTCGGGCGATAGTAAGGTTGATTGGCTGTCAAGTCACCAAGCCGTTGCCAGTTTGCTAAGCCTTCATGCCACATCAAATCATCAAGCACCACCTCGCCTGAGGTAAGCATGATATTGAGCTGATCTAGAGTATAAGGGCCTGCTTGGACATTATTTCGAGCAAGAAAAATTTGCATAATGAGTGATATCTTAATTCGCTGATGATAAGTTTTTGCTTTTATAAATCAATTTATTGGGTCAAAGTGACTTATAACAAGGTTAGTATTTCACTATAGGGTAAATACAGTTTAGGGTTTGCTCGCTATTTCATCAAAACTAATGATGAATAGCAAGCAAACCCTAATAATAGTGACTAGTTACGATCTTTAATAGCAGCTGTATTATGCTTAACGCTACCTAAAGCTCATATCTCCTAGGTAACTATTTAGCCTCTTCACCAGCTAGGAAGAACCAAGTATCAAGTACTGAATCAGGGTTCAATGATACTGAGCTGATACCTTGTTCCATGAGCCAAAACGCTAGATCTGGATGGTCTGATGGACCTTGACCACAGATGCCGACATATTTGTTTTGCTTACGGCAGGCATCAATTGCCATCTTTAATAGTTTTTTCACGGCAGGATCACGTTCATCAAACAGATGTGAGACGATACCTGAGTCGCGATCTAGACCTAGCGTCAACTGAGTCAAATCGTTTGAACCGATAGAGAAGCCATCAAAATGCTCTAAGAACTCATCTGCTAGTAAGGCGTTGGTCGGCAGCTCGCACATCATAATGACGCGTAGACCGTTCTCGCCGCGCTTTAGGCCATTTTTCTCTAATAGCTCAATGACTTGCGCCGCTTCATCAACAGTACGCACGAAAGGAATCATAATCTCGACGTTGGTCAGACCCATCTCGTCACGTACGCGTTTGAGCGCTTTACACTCAAGCTCGAAGCAGTCACGGAAGTTGTCAGAGACATAACGGCTCGCGCCGCGGAAACCAAGCATTGGGTTCTCTTCTGATGGCTCGTACAATTTACCACCTAAAAGATTGGCATATTCGTTCGATTTAAAATCTGACATCCGTACGATAACCGGCTGATCCATAAAGGCAACGGCTAGCGTTGAGATACCCTCGACCAGCTTATCGACATAAAAATCAACAGGTGAAGCATAGCCTGAGATACGCTCATTGATCGCTTGTGAGATCTCACGTGGCAGGCTGTTCATGTTAAGTAGTGCTTTTGGATGCACGCCAATCATCCGGTTGATGATGAACTCTAAACGCGCAAGACCGATACCTTCGTTAGGCATTTGGGTAAAGGAGAAGGCGCGATCAGGGTTACCAACGTTCATCATCACTTTGAACGCCAGCTCTGGCATAGACTCAATCGAGTTGGTTTGGATATCAAAATCAAGCTGACCTTCATAGATAAAGCCGGTGTCGCCTTCAGCACAAGAGGCGGTGACGTCTTGACCATCAACCAATAGCTCGGTGGCGTTACCACAACCAACGATAGCGGGTACGCCAAGCTCGCGCGCAATGATAGCGGCATGACAAGTACGGCCACCGCGGTTAGTAATAATAGCAGAAGCGCGCTTCATGACCGGCTCCCAATCAGGATCGGTCATATCAGAGACTAAGATATCGCCGTCTTCGACTTTATCCATCTCGTTTAGGTTACTGACAACGCGGACTTTACCGGCGCCGATACGCTGGCCGATTGAGCGACCTTCACATAATACTTTGGCATCACCAGTATTGATGACGTAACGCTCCATGACGTTGCTATCTTGACGGCTCTTGACCGTTTCAGGACGCGCTTGCACAATAAAGATCTGGCCGCTATCGCCATCTTTAGCCCATTCGATATCCATCGCTTGACCATAGTGCTGCTCAATAGTCATCGCTTGCTTGGCAAGAGAGGTCAGCTCTTCAGTAGATAAAGAGAACTGCATACGCTCTTCTTTTTCGACATCAACGACTTTGACTGATTTAGCGGTGCTACCTTCATCACCATAAATCATCTTTTTGTGCTTGCTACCTAAGTTGCGGCGGATGACAGAGGGTTTGCCATCGTTAAGTAGACGCTTAGATAAATAGAACTCGTCAGGGTTGACCGCGCCTTGTACGACCATCTCACCGAGGCCATAGCTTGAAGTGATAAATACCACTTGATCAAAGCCGCTTTCGGTATCTAGAGTGAACATCACGCCCGCTGCACCTGTCTCTGAGCGCACCATACGCTGAACGGCTGCAGATAAAGCGACGCCTTCGTGCTCAAAGCCTTTGTGTACACGATAAGAGATCGCGCGATCATTGTATAGTGAGGCAAACACTTCTTTAATAGCGATAAGAACGTTATCAATACCGCGAATATTTAGATAAGTCTCTTGTTGACCGGCAAATGAAGCATCTGGCAAATCTTCTGCAGTCGCAGAAGAGCGTACCGCAACCGCGATGTCTTCGCCGCCACTCATCACTTCAAACGATTTACGCACCTCAGCTTCAAGATCTGCTGGCAGCTCTTGTTCGACAATCCAATTACGGATTTTTTTACCCGTAGCAGCAAGCTTATTGACGTCATTAACGTCTAAGGTTTTCAGCTCGCTGTTGATCTTGTCAAGCAGACCTGTTTCGTTCAAAAAACGGTTAAAAGCATTTGAGGTGGTGGCAAAGCCGCCAGGAACGCTAACACCTAAATCTGATAAGTGGCTAATCATCTCGCCAAGAGAGGCGTTCTTACCACCGACCATCTCAATATCGTCTTTTCCTAACTGATCAAGATTGATTACAAGTGCTGTAGATTGCGCTGCCATGATAACTCCAAAAAATAAGGTTATTTAGTAAGGATTATAAAGGTGGATTATACGCCTATATTTTGCGAATTTCGAGAGGATAAGGTAAAAACTTTGAAAAAAGATACAAAATTTAGAGTTTTTTACGTCTTTGTAGCTCAGCGGCTACTGTAATAGCAACGAGATGTATTATCAGTAACCTACATGTAGTGAGAATATTGCTAAAACTTAATAGCAAATCACAACAAAAATAGCAAAGTAAATCGCTAAGACAAAACAGAGTAGGGGATAGTCTCTACTTTAAAGGCACTGGTACATTTTGCCCTCAACATCGATTCCTATTCAGGTGCTATTATGAGTATAATGTAAGGCATTACTATTAAATAACTCACTTAGGTTTAGCAAGCCACCAGTCACCATCAGAAAATAGAGCGATTAAATAGAGTGGCTAAAAAATAGTTGCTTCTCATTAATAAACACTTCATAGAGCTTTAAGGTTGTCCGTTATGTATTTTAATAATCCATCTGAACCAGATAAACCAACTATTCAGAACCGGCATGCTATGAGCTTAGATAACTCGCAAACGATTAGAAGTGCGTTTTTTATCTCTGATGGTACGGCGATTACCGCTGAAACTTTGGGGCGCTCGATTCTAAGTCAGTTTGCTTCTGTGCCTTTTGAAACACATGTTCTGCCTTATGTCGATAGTATCGAGCGTGCTGAGGATGCGGTGGCCCGGATCAATATGGCGTATCAGCGCGACGGCTTATTACCGCTGGTGTTCGATACTATCGTCAGCCCTGAGATTCGCGAAACAGTGAATTCTGCCAAAAGCTGTAATCTAGATATGTACGAGGGTTTGATTGGCCGTATCGCTGAAGAGATGGGTGTTGAGCCGGATGGTCACTCAGGCCACGCGCATGATAATGTTGATTCTGAGACTTACAAAGAGCGTATCGATGCGGTGCACTTTGCCTTGGATAATGATGATGGCGCGCGTACCCGTCACTATAATATGGCGGATATTATTCTTATTGGAGTTTCGCGCTCAGGAAAAACGCCAACGTCGCTTTATTTAGCCTTACAATTCGGCATTCGGGCGGCCAACTATCCGCTGACTGAAGATGATCTGTACGACAATCAATTACCAAAATCCTTGCGCGAGCATAAGGACAAGCTGTTTGGGCTAGTGATTAATACCGATAGGCTAGTAAAAATTCGCCAAGAGCGCCGCGCCGGTAGCCGATATTCTAGCTATCAACAAGTGCAGCAAGAGCAGCGCGCGATACAAGGCATTTATATCTCTCAAGGTATCCCGAACTTGGATGTCTCTGAGATGTCTGTTGAAGAGATTGCGACTCGCATACTGCAAATGACAGGTCTCAAGCGTCGCATTGGTTAGCAAAAGGCATATCTATGAGTCAATAGTATGAGTTCCGTAATCCAAGCCTGACTATACTAGGGCGTGTTGAACATTCGACCATGGCACTGACAGCGACTATTTTTTAGGCGATTCGATGTTAAAAATAATAAGTTTAGTCATTCTAAGCGCTTATTTTTAACGATGAAGCGGCAAAAAAGAGTCCTGTCCCTGCGGGCTGATGCTAAAATTGCCCCATACTGCGTTACAAATCTCGTTAAGGCATCTGCATTATCGTCGCTTTGTGCCTTGTCTGGAACAATTTTAGCGATCAGCAGTGCCTATTTGCGAATGTTCAACACGCCCTAATAAGAGATACTGCTAATAAGAGATATTGCTCATTAAGGACATTGCAAAATTAGGACTCATCGAGTACGGTGGGCATCCTCAAAAGTCATAAGATAAAGTATAAATATTAAAAACCACATAAACTAATAAAGAGGTTACGATGGCCAGCAAGAATAAAGGTGATGACACCAATGACACCGGTTTAGATACTAGCACCGAAGTCTCAAATAAAGATAGCGGCAGCGCGCCAAATACAGCGCCTGAGAAAACCACAGACGCCAGTAAAAAAGAAAAAATCGAACAAACACATGATCAAGTGAATGATGACATCATGCATCATCCGGACTTGGTCAATCCGCTAGATGATACGCGTATCGATATCAAATCAGAATTTACCAAAGACTCACAGCGTATCAAAAGCGATAAGCATGAATTTGAATATGATGCTGTGGTCTTAGGGGCGGGTCCTGCTGGCGAGGCGGCGGCAATGAAGCTAACAAAATCTGGCAAAAAGGTCGCGGTTATTGACCCGCGGGAGCAAGTTGGCGGCAACTCGACGCACGTCGGCACCATTCCGAGTAAGGCACTGCGTCAATCGGTTTTTAACCTCATTAACTTTCGCCGCGATCCTATGTTTACCAAAGCGCTAGAGTATGAGCGCGTACCGCTCAATAAAGTACTAGCCAACGCGCGCCGCGTGATACGCGACCAAGTCAGTACGCACAAGCGTTTTTATGAGCGTAATCAGATCGACGTCATTCAAGGCTGGGCAAGTTTCGTCGATAAGCACACCTTAAAGGTTGAAACTGATGAAAATATCTTTGAAACCGTCACCTTTAATAAAGCCATTATCACCGTAGGCAGTCGTCCTTATCGACCTGAGATCTTAGACTTCGATCATCCGCGCGTTTTTGACTCTGATAAAATTCTACAGATGGATTATGTGGTCAGAAAGATCATCATCTACGGCGCGGGGGTTATTGGCTGTGAGTATGCCTCTATCTTTACGGGACTTGGCTATAAAGTCGACTTGATTAATAACCAAGGCAAGCTACTGAACTATCTCGATAGTGAGATTAGTGATGCGCTAGCGCATGACTTTAGACAGTTTGGCGTGCTCATTCGTAACAATGAAGAGATCGATCATCTAGAGACGCATGACGATCATGTCGTTCTTCATCTAAAGAGTGGTAAAAAAATCAAGTCTGATGCGATTCTTTGGTCAAACGGGCGCTCTGGTAATACCGAAGGTCTTAATCTAGAGGCAATCGGTCTAGAAGCCAATAGCCGCGGTCAGCTCAAAGTTGATGATCATTATCGTACCGAAGTGGATAACATTTATGCTGCTGGCGACGTGATAGGTTGGCCTTCGCTAGCCTCGGCCGCTTATGACCAGGGGCGCTGTGCAGCCGCCTTTATGGTTGGTGATAGCGATGCCGAACCCGTCTCAAGCGTGCCAACAGGAATTTATACGATTCCTGAGATATCGAGTATCGGTAAGACTGAGCAGGAGCTCACTGATGAGCGAGTGCCTTATGAAGTCGGTCAAGCCTTCTTTAAGCATCTGGCGCGCGCGCAAATCATTGGTGAGCGTACCGGCGTTCTTAAGATTTTATTCCACCGTGAGACGTTGGAGATATTAGGGATTCATTGCTACGGCAATCACGCCTCAGAGATTATTCATATTGGGCAGGCGGTAATGAAATGTCATGCTACGCTTGAGTATTTTGTGAATACCACCTTTAACTACCCAACGATGGCAGAAGCTTATCGCGTGGCGGCGCTCAATGGTCTTAATCGCGTGTTTTAAATATTGAATGACAATTAGGGCGTGTTGAACATTCAAATATTAGGACTGCTGATAGATAAAATCGCACCAAACTAGGCGTAAACCGACGATAATGTCGAGGCCTTAGCTAGGTTTACAACACCGTTTGGGGTGATTTTAGCATCAGCCCTTTGGGGCGGGGCTCTTTTTTGCCAATACATGGTGAAATTGTCTATCCTAGAATGACTAGCATTCGAAAATTTCACTGCGTATTGCCTGAAAAATAGCCGCCGCCAGTGCCACATTTGAATGTTCAACACGCCCTAGCTATTGAAAGTAAAAAAGCGTCTGTCTATTTTGCAGGCGCTTTTTTTTGCATCGTTTTAATTGAAGCGGACTATATCTTATAAACCGCACTATCTTTTTGTGCCACTCGCCGCCGAAGCAGTAATAAGACTATAAAATAAAAGACCCATAAGCCAAGCAAAGCATAAAAACCAGTCGCTACTTGCGCGATGCTAGCGCCCATTTGGTTAAGCTGTACCGAAGTATTGATAGCAGGGGTCGTTGGCACAAGCCAGCGCACGATTTGCAAAACCTCTGGTAGCTGATTGGCCGGCCACGGGTAACCGCTTATAAAAAATACCGGTAATGAGCTAAAAATCAAAACCTGCATACTGCGCTCGCGTTGACGCAGCCATAAGCCAAACACACAGCCAAGCGTCGCTACCGTCGGACAATATATCAGGAGAAACAATAGACTACCGAGCATGTTTTTGCCGCGCGGGTAGTTATGCAGCTCAAACGCCCAGCCATAATAAAAGCAGCCAACCACAAAGCTCAGCATACTAAGGGCTGCAATACGTCCTAGCCAGCCAGCAATACTAGTAGTATGGCGACGCATCTCAAACCAAGTACCTACGAGCATCGCGGCCGCTATCAGTAAGGTCTGCTGCAATATAATAATAGACACCGCTGGCACGACATAAGCGCCGTAGCCTTCGGTCTGATTATATAAAGGCGCAATCTGTAACGGTACCGCCTGAGTGTTTTGCGAGGCAGTCGGCATATATGCCCCTTGTGCTACGCTTTTTTTCACCTCAATTCCTGCCGAGACGGTGCTGACCGCTTGCAAAAAACCGGTTTGTACGTTTTTATTTAATAAAAAATAACCGCCGTTACCCAGTACGCTAACACTAGCAGCTTTGCCTGCCATCACTTGCTGTTCAAGTCCGGCTGGGATAATCATAAATCCTGCTATCTCATCGCTCCAGATGGCTTCTTTAGCTTGCTGCTCATCCACGAAGTTTACGGTGTTCAACTGCGGGCTAGCACTAGCATAGCGGCTGATCGTACGAGATAAATCGCTACGATCATAATCAACAATGCCGACAGGGACGTTATTGACGACTTCTGAAGAGTAGGGCCAAGGATAAAAGAAGCCATAGATAATTGGCGCAATGATGAGCATCAAAAGCACGCCTTGATCTTTAAAGACATCGACAAGGGTCTGCTTAAAGTTTGCCCAAAAAGTATCGGCTATCTCCGTATCAGCAACAGTAACAGCGATTGACGCAGCATCTTTCTTTAAGGCTTCTGAATCTATAGGCGCTTTTTTACTTTGCTCAAAAGATGGTTTTGTCATCAGCGGGCTCCCCAGCGCTCAGGATGCGCTAAAGCACGCTTAGCACAGACTACTGAAAGCAGCATTGATATAAGCACCGCTAACAGTAGACCGTAGATGATCGGTTCTGATATCGCTACCGGAGCATGCATCTGTATTTGTGCAATCTGCAGCTGTAGATAATGGGTCAAAGGTAAGGCGTCTGCCCAATGTTTGGCGCTATCGGTAATAGCGATATAAGGGTAAGTCACCCCAGCAAAAGCGTAAGAGGGCACTGAGATAAAACCCGTCGCTGATAAGCCCATACGCAAAGAAAACGAGGCTAAAGTAAAAAAAGCGCCCAACCAAAACGATAAAAACATCAAAGTTATAAAAGCTAGGTAAGTAAGCGCTATAGAATCAAAGCTTAGATCCTCTCGCATGGTCGCAAGCCATAAGGCGAGTGCCGCCCATAAACAATACGCCAGTAGCGGCCAAAAGTACTTACCAAGTAAACCGAAAAACAGCACGAGCAGACTAGGTTTAGTGGTGGGAATATAAGTTGCCTTATTCGCTAAATTAGCCTGAGCAATTGTATGAGCTTCAGGAGAATTGTCAGTACTTAAGTTAGGACGCCCAGTATCAATAAAGCGATACCAACGACCAAGCTGCTTATCGCGTAGCTCGCGACCGATAGTAGTGGCGCCAACGACCATCGCTAAGATGTGTAATAACGCAGGAATCACCGTTGAGCCCAAAAACTGCTGATAGTTAGTCACGGTATTAAATAGGCTAGTACGCTGAATACTGATAGGCGAGTAGTTGATGGCAGCCTCAGAGGGTGCCATGCCTTGCTTGACTAAACGTTGAATCTCAACGCCAGCCGATAGCGTGGCGGTAACGGCTTGGACGCTGGTCTGAATGATGCCAGAGTGCGTGCCGTATTGTGCATTGACTTGTAGTAGTACCGGCGCAGGTTTTCTGGCTAAAATGTTAGTCGAAAAATCATCTGGAATCACCACGACGCCGTAGATATCGCGTTGCAAGATAGCGGCTTCAGCGCTAGCAGCCGAGCTATAAAGACTGGCAACCTCAAGGTTGGGATGCGCGTCCAAATAGCGAGTTAAGGTATTAGCCACAGGACCATTATCTTCATCAATCACGCCAATCGGTAGATCAGTGATTTGCGTCTGTGAAAAAATCCACCAGACTAACAAAATCGTCGCTAGAGGAATCCACAAAATCATCGCCAGATCCCAAGGGTTTTTTTGTAAAAACCGCCGCTCATAACTAGCACTGCGTACAAACGCTTGTATCAGACGCATGATTCGTGACTCTTAGTTTTGGGAAGGGTTTGCTGCAGTCGTTGTTTGCGGATCGATATCTACTAACACACTCATGCCTGAACGAATGCGCGCATCAGCGGTATTTGGCCGAGCCTTTATCTCAAAAGTGCGCACATCAAAGCCGTCATCATTATTAGTCGGTCGCCAAGTGGCAAAATCCGATAAGCTAGAGGAAGCATAGACAGTGAAGGTCTTAGTATAAGAGCGATTGGATGCAGATAAAGCCGGAATGGTACCGGTAAACTGTTGCCCGATGGCGAACCGATTCAGATGATCTTCGGTTACGTTAAGGACCACCCATTGGTCATCGGTATTGACTAAAGTCAGTATGGGTACGCCTTGACCGATGACCTCACCATTACTGACGATGACATTATCTACCACCCCAGCGATAGGGCTTTTTAGGTTGGCTTCTTCTTTGGCGACCAACGCCTCTTCAAGCTTAGCTTCGACCTGCGCCACTTGCGCATTAGCGGCTGACTTATCTTCACTACGCGTGCCTTCTAACGCCAGATTATATTGCAAACGCGCAGCTTCAGTTTGATCTTGAGTGGCAAGATACTTAGCATAAGCTTCATCGCGCTTCTGCCGCGCCATTAGACCTTCTTGATAAAGACGGTTGACCCGCTCATAGGTGTTGGCGGCTAAGTCTGAGGCGGCTTTATTGGCTTGCCAAGCGGCCTTTGCCTGCGCGATCTCTTGCGGGCGAGCGCCATTTTCCGCTTTATCTAACTGGCTTTGTGCGGCATCGAGACCTGCTCGTGCTTGGTTGACCTTGGCATTGATCTCTGGCGAGTCCATCTCAATGAGCTGCTGTCCGGTCTCGACCTTATCGCCTTCGGTGACTAATATCTGGGCGATACGTCCAGGCACTTTGGCCGCGATAGAGGTCTGCTTCATTTGCATCTGACCTTGCAAAGTAATACTCTCAGGCGCGCTTGACTGACTGCTTTTGTATAGGCCATAAGCGATAACTGCCAGTACTATTAATAGCACGAGTGCAAAGACAGCTTTTTTTATGTTTGCAGCCTTGTCTGCTGATTTTTTATGTGGATAGGGCGCCGTCGTTTTCTCTAGTTCCTCAGCATTATCAGAGGGGTTGTTATCATGAACCGGATCTAATGTATTGACATCATCAGCGTCGTTATGAGAGTTAGTCATGATATAACGTTCCTAAAGCAAGTGAGTAAGAAGTGAAAAATGAGTATAAAAGCTAAGAAAATGAATGTTAATATAGGTCGAATGCCTTAGCAGTGTCATAACGCGCTTCGATCCATAATCGTTTTTACACAATCCATTGGTTATGGGTAGACACGAATAGCATAAGGTTTAGAGTCTTCTATGCTCTCATAATTATAAATAGCGCCAAAGGCGATAATAAAGGCTGAATAATAAAGCCAAAGCATAATAACTACCGCCGCTGATAAAGCTCCAAACTCAGCGCTATAGTTATTAAAGTTTTGTACATAGATCGAAAAAAGCACCGACAATAACATCCACAGTACCGTAGCAACAGCAGCCCCTGGCATTAGATTTTTGAGCGCTATAGCATCACGATTCGGCGCGAGACGATAGAGACCCAATAGGCTGACAAATATGATAATAGCCAATACCGGCCAACGGCTCCAAAGCGCGATAGTCTTAGCGATTTGTGGAAAAGGAAAGTTGTTCGCAAGCAGTGGAATAAGCGCAATTGAGGAGATCGCTACGATCAACACCACTAATGCAGCAAAGGTTAAACCCAATGCTCGAATGGTTTTTTGTATAAAGCCGCGCTCTTGGGTGATACCAAAAGCAAGATTAATCAAAATGATTAAGGACTTGATCCCTTTAGAGCCGGCATAAAGTGCTAACACACTAGATAGTAGAAGGCTGAAGGTCAAGCGTGTGCTGGTATTAGAGACTAACTGACTAAGGCGGGCGTTAAGCACATCATAAACGGATGGCGGTATAAATTGGCGCAAAAAATTGATCTGCTCTTGCATCTCAGCCGGCGAAAAAATAAGACCGTACAGCAGTACAAATACCGCCATTACTGGAAAGATAGATAAAAACCCAAAAAATCCTACGCTAGCACAATGCGCCCAAACGTTAGAATTATTGGCATCGCCCCACGTCTTTAATAGCTGCGTTGGTAGCTTTTTAATTTTAGTAGTTGGATTATTCATAGCATTATTATTCGTAGTAGGGGGTTTAATAGCATAAGAGTCAAATAGTATAAGTACTCACAGGCAGTAAATAAGGTTACAAGTTTTATTAGTTTTGACGTTATTGAGTATATAAAGTCGGTAACCTGATATCAGCAGCGTTAAGATACGTATTAAAAGCAAGCGGCGTACCACAGCTTTGCATCAAACTGGCCAATGCTTGTACATAATCATTGGCTGCTTGCGCTTGTTCGGTACGCGCTTTGAGCGCTTGAGTCTGTGCTTGTACCACATCGATGGTGGTGTTTACACCTTCTTGCAGTCCTAAACGGCGTAGACGCAGTACCTCTTGGGCCAGATCGACATTGCTCTGTAGTGCTTGATACCGAGCTTGAGCGTTATTGACATCATTCCAGTTCTTTTCGACCAATAATAAAAGATTGTCGCTGACCTCAATCTCAGATAAATCGGCTTGACGGATGCGCGCATCGCTAGCAGCTAACGATGCGGTTTTATCCAGCCCGCCCCACAGCTTCCAACTGGCAGACACCCCTGCAATCCAGCTCGGGTCTTTTTCAACTTGACTAAAACCATAGAGTAGTACGGTTGGCTTATAGCCTGTGTCTGATAACGCTCGAAGCTGCTGCGCTTGCGCGCGCTTTGCCGCCACTTTTTGTAGTCCTGGATGGTTGGTAAGCGCTAAGTTCTGATAGTAGCTGACATCGCTCAAAGGCTTACTTGAGACAAACAGCGGGGTCGTCGGTTTGATACGGTAATCAGTGCGCAATAAACGCTGCAGCGCAATCATTGCTAGACGAGCATCGTTGTTGGCTTTGATAGACTCGCTTTTTGCATCGGCAAGCGCGGATTGGGCTTGCAGACGATCGACCCGCGAAATAAAACCTTCTTCGAATAAGCGCTGCGCAGTATGGTCGGTTTGTTGCAGGGTATCATAAGCATCTTCACGTAAGTAAGCGGCAATAATCGCCAATTGCGCCTTAAAGTAGCGCTCAATAAGGGTATTATATAGCTCGTTTTTGTCTAATATACTATCAGCGACCGCTTCTTGCGTACGCGCATTAGAAGCTCCGGTTAGCGCTGCAGTGCGCCCAGCGGTATACACCGGCCACGCCACGCCAAGACCTGCCCCTGTCGTGGAGCCTGAACGGTTAAAATCATCAGAGTCTGGAATACGCTCACCGATGATCTCACCAAAATTAGGCAAGTCTGGTACCGGCGGAATAGGCGGCGCTACATTACTTAGGCCTGGGCTGTTAAAGTCATTGCCCACATTATTGACGCCATCAATGACTCGATTTCTAAGCGAGGATAAGTCGATATCTTCTTGTACCTTATAGGCATTGGCGGATAACTGCGCGAACACAAACGGCCGATCTACTGTCGCAAGGGCGTCTGTCTGATATTCGCTAGCGGCGATAGCAGCTTGATTTGCAGCGAGTTTCGGCGACACTTGAAATAAGGTATTCTGTGCTTGCTCTAAGCTCAAAAAGCTAGATACCTCTAACGGGTAGCTGTTGGCAACACTTTTATGGGTAATAGGGTCAATGAGGGTGTCTAGAGTTGCGCTCGCTGCTAGTGGCTCTGCGGCAAGGTAGCTAGTATTATTTATAGCAGTACTTACAGAAGTAGCGCTATCTACAATTTGCGTAGTTGCCTGAGAAGTGGCAGGCGTATAACTATCCGCTAAAGCCTGACCGGAAGCGCCAGAGAGCATCAAAGTGATTATCATAGAAGGTAGAGACAATAACGCAAATTTCATAATAGAGGTAAACCACTTATCAAGATGTCGTGCTGAATTTAGGGCATTATAGCCCTGTTAGGGTTGATACACCAGTTTTAGGTTTAGACTAAGCGTTGTTATAGGGTTTATAAAGTTGCAAGGATTATAAAGTGACAACGGCTATAAAAATGCGCAATTGTAAATAATGCTATAGTCGATAGTATAGAAAATAATGATAACTTTAAGGAGTAGGGAATGGCAGGGTATATTTTAGCTTTGGATCAAGGCACGACTTCTAGCCGCGCCATTATATACGATGACCAAGCCAATACTGTCAAAATAGTGCAGAAGCCGACTCAGCTTATCACCCCGAAAGCCGGTTTTGTCGAGCAGGATGCTCAGCAGATATGGCAGACACAAATCAGCTGTGCTCATGATGCTATTAACCAAGCGGGGTTATTAGCGACAGATATCACCAGTATCGCCATTACCAATCAGCGCGAGTCCATTGTGATTTGGGATAAAACCACAGGCAAGCCGCTTGCCCCAGCGATCATTTGGCAAGATAGGCGTACCGCTAGCTACTGTGAGACGCTAGCCAAAAAAACCGTCTCGCATCAGCGCAGCGTCGCCCAAGAGATACGTAGCGTCACAGGCTTACGCTTAGACCCTTACTTTAGTGCCAGTAAAATCGCTTGGTTATTAGAAAACAACCCAGATATTAAGGCGCGCATCGATGCCAACAAAACCGAAGAGCTGGCGATTGGTACTATTGACAGCTGGCTTATCTATCAGTTGACCGGTGGTGAGCACGTCATCGATGTGACCAATGCATCTCGCACCTTACTATACGATATTAATAAACTGGCATGGTCGAGTGAGCTGTGCACGCGCTTTGATATACCTATGTCGATACTGCCAAAAGTCCTACCTTCTGATGGCGACTTTGGCAAGACCAAAAAAGGCTTATTTGCCAAACAGATCGCTATTCAGGCGGTATTAGGCGATCAGCAAGCGGCTTTATTTGGTCAAGGCTGCCTTGAGCCTGGCATGGCAAAAAACACTTATGGTACCGGCTGTTTTATGCTGATGAATATAGGCGAGACCCCTAAGCTCAGCGAGCAGCAACTGCTCACCACCATTGCTTGGCAAAAGACCGCTGTGCAAAGCCGCGCTGAGCAACTCACCTTTGGTCAAATGGTAGAGTCGGGTCGGCGGCTATTACAAATTCCAAAAAAACAAACCACTTACGCGTTAGAGGGTAGTGTCTTTATGGCAGGCGCTATCGTGCAGTGGCTACGAGATAATCTTGGCATGATTAGTGAAAGTGGTGAGGTCGAGCGCTTGGCTCAGCAAGTCGATAGCAGCGAAGAGGTGGTACTATTGCCAGCATTCACCGGTCTTGGTGCACCGTATTGGCGCTCAGATGTCAGTGCTAGCATCACTGGTATGAGTCGCGGCACTACTAAGGCCCATATCGCCCGCGCAGCATTAGAAGCTATCGCTTATCAGACTTATGATGTATTGATTGCTATGCAAAAAGACAGCCCTCATCCTTTGACTGAATTGCGGGTTGATGGCGGCGCCGCTAATAATGATTTGTTAATGCAGTTTCAAGCTGACTTGCTTGGTGTACCGGTACTACGTCCCATGGATACGGAGATTACCGCTAAAGGTGCGGCGCTACTAGCGGGACTAAAATCTGGACTATATGATGATAATACGATGATAGAGTCTTGGAAAGTGGAGCGTAGTTTTGAGCCAACGATGTCAGAAACAAATCGTCAAACGCATCTAGGTAAATGGCAGGATGCCATGACGCGCGCGTTGACTCAACTTTGATTTTTTGATGACAGTTTTATAAAGGTTTTATTGATAGATACTCAAAAGGCTATTAAACGGTGCAAACCTGCTGGCAGGATACATGCTGTAACGTAAGCTAATATTGGCGTTGACATAGCTTACATATCCGGTGTAGCTCCTACCACGCAGATGATTTTATACTTAAATAGTAATGAGGTTGTTTACTAAAGAGGACATGAAGTGGACTTAGCCACTTCAGTTTTCTTTGATTTAGCTTGTTCAGCGCTACATTAGTGTTGAATCAGTGCCGAAACTGAAGAAGTTAAGCTCTTATTCAACCCTCATTTGAGAACTCTAAATTTATAACAATTAATTAAAGGATTAAACGATGAATAACAATAAGACTGATAATATAATTAATAATGAGCCAAGAGTAGACGCTCAAGGTAATGTCATTGATGCTAATGACCGCATTATCACTGATGACAACATGGTTGGCGGCGATAAGCAGCGTATCATAGATGACAATGCTCGCCGTATGGCAGACCAAGAAGTGGTCGATAGAAAAGTGGTCACTAACGATCCTGATAATATTGATCGTAGTGAAGTCAAACACATGTCAAAAGAGACAAAAGACGACCTAAACGCTGACATGATCACTGGTGAGCCAGGCTCGCATCCAGTAGGTACTGGTGTTGGCGGCGTCGGCGGCGCAGCAGCTGGTGCGGCTATCGGTTCGATGGCAGGTCCACTAGGCACCCTAATCGGCGGCGCTATCGGTGCAGTCGTAGGTGGCGGTGCAGGTCATGCTTCAGCTGAAGCGATTAACCCGACTCATGAAGAAGCTTACTGGCGTGCTGAGCATGTGAATGCAAGCTATTATAAAGAGGGTCATGACTTTGACCGTGATCTACATCCTGCTTATGCAGTCGGTTATGCTAATCGCGCTAAGTATCCCGCTGATGCTCGTTTCGAAGATCACGAAAGTGACCTAAAGCGCTCTTGGGAAGAGGTCAAAGGTGAGTCGCGTATGCAGTGGGAAGAAGCGCGTCTAGCCTCACGTGATGCTTGGAACCGTGTAAGTAAATAGTTTAGTAAAGGTACTTGTACCTAATTAGCTTACTAGACAGACCAAGATAAAAGCTTCTAGAGACATTCTAGAAGCTTTTTTTGTGCATACATGCCCCTATTTTTGGCATAGAGCATACATACGTTAAGCTCTTAATAATTTGCGTTGGATCGTCATTAATTGGTTGCTTGGCTTTTATAGTTGCTCGTAAAAAGGATGCATCAAAACCGTAAATAATCATACAACATGCCTGAGCTATATTTGCGAATGAGAGTTGCAAAGACGGTCCTTAAAAGTATTGTAATATCGTTTAGTAATAAAGCAAACATACTTTTTGAACACGTGTTCAACACTAAGGTGAGCGACTTATGCTATGTTAAGACAGTTTAACGGTCAAGTTTAGTTTACCTTGTGAAAACTACAGCGCCTAGACAAGTGGCATAGCTGATACGTTTTATCATACATTCATCTATTAGGCTGCTCACATCTTCACTGTTTATACTCTTTTTTATACATAATAAAAATAATAGGTTGTTTATGAGTCAAGATACCGCCGGTAATAATAGTTTTTATATTGCCACTGCTAATTTACTTAATTTTGCCAATCCCAGTCGTATCTTTTATGAAAACGCACCAGCTTATACCAATAAGGCTTACGAGCATAAATTGAACGGACTAAGTAGCCTACTATCCAACGCTCATGCTGATATCATCGCTGTGCAAGAAGCTTGGGACAGCAGGGCAGTTGAGTCGTTGGCAGTGTCATTAGGGTTTGAGGCTAAGGATGTCATTATTCCTTTAGCCAGTAATGAGCAATCAAACCCCTATACGCAAGGCCAAGGAGCCACAGGGACGCCAGCGGTAGGTATTATTAGCCGCTTTGAGGCGATAGAGACAAGCTTGCTAGAAACCGTTGTCGATGAAGCGACAATTGATATTCCAGACATTGGCCCTTATCGTCAGTTTAAACGTCCGCCATTGTTGGTTAGAGTCGAGGCTTATGGTCAGCCTATTACGATTATCACCGCTCATCTAAAAAGTAAACGTGCTTTTTTCTTACGTGATGATGATGGCAATTTGTTAGAGGATATGGATGACCCTAACATTCGGGTTCGCGCCAAACTGCGTAGTCTGTGTATGCGCGCGGCGGAAGCAGCATCTATAAGAATGACGATTATAGAGCGCTTAAAGCATACGCGAGAGCCTTTGATACTGCTTGGCGACATGAATGATGTCACTGGCAGCGTGACTACCCAGTTGATGACAGAGACAGGGGAGGTAAATTATGATAAAAGTATGCGCGATGTATCATTATTCGATGCAGCTCGCGTGCAAGCACGCTATGGTTGGATGAAGGATGTGGCATATACTCATATCTATCAGGGTATGCCAGAGGTTATCGATCAATTATTTGTCTCAGAAGAGTTTTTGCCCGAGAGTAAATTCGCTCTCGGTCACGTCGAGCGAGTAGATTATTTCAACGATCACTTAAAATGGGATTATGCTGATAGAGTCACTGATCATGGTATTATACGAGCGAAAATAAACATTCATGGCTGATGCTATATCTCATTAGCTATTATATTGTGGTTTAAGACAACGCCTGATTTTGCCGACTAAAAGTTAAATGGTTGTGATGCAATACATTATTTGCTAACGATAATAATAGCTATCATATTGTCTATTATTAAAGACCATATCAGTACTTGATTTAGGGCTGATAATTTGATGAAAACAAGTTATGGCAATAAGGCTAACATTAAGAGGTTTATAATGAGTGGACAAAAAGACGACAAAATCGAAGATGTGTTAGTAGACTCAGAGCTGGCCAAAAAACTGGTACCGAATAAATTTAAGTTTACCAGTCAGCAAGGCCGTGCTCGCCGTCAAAAGTTACTGATGGGTGCTAAAAAGCTTAGCGAAACCATGCCTATCAATGATATCACCTTAGCTGCGGTATGCGAAGAAGCAGGCATCCCGCGCGCTTCTGCATATCACTTCTTTCCTAATATTGAAGCGATATTTTTGGCCTTAAGGTTCTTGAATGCGATTGATATCTTAGAGATATTAGCGACCGTTGAGACCGAAGATTATGATAGATGGCAGGGCTACCTGATTGCACTTGTCAAGCGCTGTGTTGAGATTTTTCATGATGACGAGACTAAAGCGAAGCTGATATATGACACCAACACTCCTGATTTTGAGGGGGATAGTTTTGGTGAGGATATGGATCATCAGGTCATCGAACTGGTTCACAAGCGCTTATCTGAGCGTTATGAGATGCCTGATTTTGACAACATAAAAGAGATCTTATTAGTGACTTATGGCATTATCAATGCGATATTTACCTTATCTTATCGCCGTCATGCCAGTATCACTGAGCATTATGTGCAAGAAGCGGGAACGGCGTCAATTGCTTATCTGCGCTGCTATCTTCCCGAAAACTTGCCTCGTAAAGAGGCATAAAAGCTACCGCTGAAGTCCAATGACAATAAAGCCGACTCAATGTCGGCTTTTTGCGGTTTATGCGTTAAGTGATCTCTGTAAGAACAGCATTAAAACAAAACTAGCCACATCGTCTATTGAATTTATTATTGCTAAGGCTATCATGGATAATAAACCTTCTTAGCCAAGAGAGCCAATCTAAAAACTGCAATGAGAACTATGACTGAATATTATGATTTTTATTACCAATAATATCACTTTGAACGACAATGAAGTAGAGATTAATGCTATACGCGCTCAAGGTGCAGGGGGTCAAAACGTCAATAAAGTCGCCTCTGCTATTCATCTGCGCTTCGATATCAGAGCCTCAAGCCTGAGCGATCTACACAAAACACGCCTGTTAACCAGTAAAGATGGTCGCATTAATAAAGACGGCATATTTGTGCTCAAAGCCCAGCAATATCGAACCCAAGAGCGTAATAAAATAGACGCCATCGAGCGTCTACAGGCCTTTATCAAGCAAGCCACTTATGTAAATAAAACTCGAAAAGCAACGAAACCAAGCCGTAATGCCAAACGTAAGCGAGTAGATAATAAGACTCAGCGAGGTAAAGTCAAAGCGTTAAGGGGTAAGGTTGATTACTAGCTAAGGCTTTAATTTTACTCACCACTGCTGTCGCATCCATAAACTTTAATTATAAAATTTTAATTATATTGTGAGACCCTTCTATGACCTCATTACTTCCGCGTTTATATTCGTTTCGTCGCTGTCCTTATGCGATGCGGGCGCGCCTTGCTTTATTATTTGCTGAATTACCAGTTGAGCTACGAGAGATCGTGCTAAAAAACAAACCAAGCCAAATGTTAGCGATTAGTCCGAAAGGCACAGTACCCGTCTTGCAGCTGCCTGAGGGCAGGGTAATTGAAGAAAGCCGAGACATTATGGTATGGGCGCTTGAACACAATGACAAACAAGGACTGCTCGATGCTAAGCTTATTAAGCAGGCGAATGACTTACTGGACAAAAATGATCATGAGTTTAAACACTGGCTTGATCACTACAAATATGCAGACCGTTATCCTGAGATGAGTCAGGCTGAGTATCAAGAGCGAGGCGAGGTATTCTTACAGAGTTTAGAGACTTTGCTAAATAAAAATGCTTATTTGCTAGGTGATAGCATCAGTATTGCTGATATTGGCATTATGCCTTTTGTACGCCAGTTCGCTCACGTAGACCGCGACGTTTTTTATGGCTTGCCTTACCCAAAGCTGCAAAGTTGGTTACAGGACTGGCTAGAACATCCGCTATTTAAGCAAGCTATGACTAAGTTTGATCCTTGGCAAGAAGGCGACGAGGTAATCATATTCCCTAATTAAAATAGATATATCATTCAGCCAGTTTAAAATCATATTATCAAAAATGAATTTGTCGTCTATTGCCAAGTACAAGCCAATGCTCTGTATAATGAGACAATAGAATACTCTTTAGCCATAGGCTCTTAACTAAAAGAATTTATTATGCCAAACCAACGTCCGTTATATATTCCCTTTGCAGGTCCTGCGCTATTAGAAACCCCTCTACTAAATAAGGGTAGCGCCTTTTCACCAGAAGAACGTGATAGCTTTAATTTAACCGGATTATTGCCTCATACCATCGAGACGATTGAAGAGCAATCTTTGCGCGCTTATCATCAACTTCGCTCATTCACTGACGACATGGATAAGCATATTTACTTACGCAACATTCAAGATACCAATGAGACCTTATTTCATCATTTGATTGACCAACATATTGAAGAGGTCATGCCGCTCATCTATACCCCAACGGTTGGGCAAGCTTGCGAGAAGTTTTCGCAAATTTATCGCCGAAAGCGCGGTATATTTATCTCTTATCCCGAGCGTCATAAAATCGATGATATGCTACAAAACGCCACTAAACAAAAGGTAAAGGTCATCGTAGTCACTGATGGTGAGCGTATATTGGGCTTAGGCGATCAAGGCATTGGCGGTATGGGCATTCCCATTGGTAAACTATCTTTATACACTGCGTGCGGCGGTATCAGCCCTGCTTACTGTTTACCAGTCTTATTAGATGTCGGTACCAATAATCAGCAGCTGCTTGATGACCCTATGTACATGGGCTGGAGAAATCCGCGCATCTCTGGTGAGGAATACAATGAATTTGTCGATTTATTTATTCAAGCCGTTAAGCGGCGCTGGCCAGAGGTGCTCTTACAATTTGAAGATTTTGCACAAGAAAACGCCACGCCACTATTAAATAAATATCGCGATCAATTATGCTGCTTTAATGATGATATTCAGGGTACGGCTGCGGTTTCAGTCGGTGCATTGATCGCAGCATGCTTAAACAAAGGCCAAAAACTCAGTGAGCAGAACATAGCGTTTTTGGGTGCAGGATCGGCAGGCTGCGGTATCGCCGAGCATATCATTCGCCAAATGCAGCGTGAAGGCTTAAGTGAGGCGCAGGCACGCAGACAGGTATTTATGGTGGATCGTTATGGCCTACTCACCGATAACATGACAGAGCTACAAGCATTCCAAGTACCACTGGTACAAAAAGAAGCAGATATGCAGCACTGGGACAAGAGTCAGAAACTTGGGCTTTTACAAGTGGTTAAACAAGCAAAGATAACGGTATTGTTTGGGGTTAGCGGGCAAAAAGGTCTATTTACCCAAGAGATTATTGAGTCTTTACGTGCCAACACAGAACATCCTATTGTGCTACCGCTGTCAAACCCAACGTCTCGCGTTGAAGCCACACCGCAAGAAGTGACAAACTGGAGCGACGGACGCGCAATCATTGCTACGGGTAGTCCTTTTGCCAATACCACTTATAATGGTCAGTCTTTTGAGGTGTCACAGTGTAATAATAGCTATATATTCCCAGGTATAGGCTTGGGGGTCTTGGTAGCACGGGCAACAGGGATCAGCGATAATATGCTCATGGCCGCAAGCCAGGCCCTAGCAGATATATCTATGGAATACAAAAAAGCACCCGGTGCTATATTACCGCCCATCAAAGTCATTAAAGAGATTAGTGAAAAAATAGCTCATGCTGTGGCAATGCAAGCTATTGAAGATAAGCTTGCCCTGCCAGTCACGGCAGAAAACCTACAACGTCGATTAGAAGCGAATTTTTGGTTACCTGAGTATCGTAATTATCGCCGTACTTCTTTTTAGGGCTATAAAATATAAAGAGATAAGCTGATTATTATCAAAAATAGTAGTCAGCTCATTAATGATAATTACTTATATATTATTAGCTTGGATGATAATAACTTGAGCTTTTTAAACAACAAAAACCCTTACAAGTCAATGACTGTAAGGGTTTGAATTTGGTGGGCCCAGTAGGACTTGAACCTACGACCAAAGGATTATGAGTCCTCTGCTCTAACCAACTGAGCTATGGGCCCTAACGTTAGACGCACAATGATACCTGATTTCTCTAATTTTTCAAGTAAAAGATAAGCACAATTATAACTATTTACTAAATTTTAATACTTACCACCTGCTAGGGTGAGACCGCGTCCACCATCAACGTCGATAATCTGTCCGGTGACATAGCTGGCTTGTATTAAATATAGTACGCTGTGAGCAATGTCTTCAGGTTTACCGATTCGCTGTAGAGGTATGGAGTCAACGATACTATGCTGCAGCGTAGGCTCAAGCGCTTGATCGCTATCAGTCTCAGGTAAGACATTAACCCCAGGTGCTACACCGTTGACACGTACGCTTGGTGCTAGATCAAGCGCTAGCGACTGTACCATCATCCGCTGGGCGGCCTTTGCCATATTATACACAGTGTAATCTTTAAAGGGCTTGTTGTGCGCATGAATATCGAGCAGGCTAATGATACAGCCTTGCTGAGCCTGCAAGTAGGGTAGTAGCGCTTGGCTGAGTATCAAAGGCGCTTTAGCATTAGTTAAAAACAGCTCATCCCATTGCTCATTATCGATACTAGTTATAGAGGTTATAGGAGTTGGGTAAAAGCGAGAGGCGTTGTGCACGAGTACATCAAGCTGACCAAACGCGCCGATGCTAGCTTTGACAAAAGTGTCTAAGCGGTCTTTAGCATTAATCACGGATAAGTCTGCGATTAATACTTTGGCGCTATGCGGGCGTATCTGATTGAGCTCGTCGCTGAGTTGTTGTGCCTCAGACTGGCTATTATGGCAATGGATAATAACGCGGTAGTCCTGACGATGGGCAGCTTTAACAATAGCTGCACCAATACGCTTAGCGCTGCCAGTGACGAGTATAACGGGGGCAGTGTCAAGATCTGTCATAAGCTAGGTTTGCTCATCTTGAGCTTGCAGGTGCTGGATACGAGCGCCGCGCAGAGCCGCCCCAATAGCTGGCCCTTTTAGGTCGCCTGCAATATCAGGCATACCAATAGCATGATAACTACTCAGCGCTAGCATCATTTGACGGTGATGAATGGCCAATTGTAGCACCTGACTGGTGGCTAATAATTGCGAGATCTTCTCAGGGGCTTTGTGCGCGCTACAAGCTTGAATAAGATCAATCTTTTGTGCGGCGTTCAGCTCATCTATGTTATTTAGCTGCTGCGCCTGCTCGACAAAAAGACTAGCAAATTGAGTATGCGCTTTGGGTACTTTGGCGCTTTGACCTAGGCTAGAGATGCTCTTAGAAGCTGTGGTTGCATCGTTTTTTAAATGAAATAAAGCGTCACCGAGACTCGCCATAAGCAGGGCCCAACGCTGTGAGAGGTTCAACTGCATTTGACCGGCGAAATACAAAGCGGTTTGTACGGTTTCTTTAACAGTGGTGTTTTGCCATGCTTGGCCCAGCGGTGCAAAATAGTCATTAAGCGCACCAATGTCAAATAGCGTCTGCCAGTAAATATGAGGAGAGACCTGCATAGTAGCGCGGCTAGACTCTTGCCAAACGCGCTCACAACTCAAATGCGCAAGCTCACCAGAAGTAGCCAACTTGCGCATCAATTGCAAAGTGTCACCACTGATACTAAACCCTAAGGCATGATAACGACCATAAAAACGCGCCACTCGCAGCACTCGTAGCGGGTCTTCACCAAAAGCGTCTGAGACATGGCGCAAGGTTTTTTGTTCAATGTCATATAGGCCGCCATAATAATCGATAACTTCGCCTGTGATAGGGGTGTCATCGGTTAAGCTGGTCACCTCGATTGCCATCGCATTGATGGTCAAATCGCGGCGCTGCAAGTCTTGTTGTAGCGTCACGTCAGGGCTGGCATGGACACTAAATCCTTGATAGCCGTGTCCTTGCTTGCGCTCAGTGCGGGCAAGCGCATACTCTTCGTGCGAGGTTGGGTGCAAAAATACTGGGAAGTCTGCGCCTACTTGCTGAAACCCTGCAGCTAGCATCTGCTCGACGCTACTGCCTACCACTACAAAGTCTTTGTCAGTCACAGGGCGACCAAGCAGCCCATCGCGAACCGCACCGCCTACCAAGTACACTTGCATGCTCACCTCTAAAACCTAAATTTTAACCAAAAAAAACCAGCCAACGCGCGACGTTAGCTGGTTTTATTATAGCATAGCACTTATTACTAAATGATAAGTGCTCCTAGTTATCAAAACGGCTAGTTATCAAAACGATTAGATTACTTCTGCTCTTCTTCTAAGTCCAGCGCTTCGGTGACGGCAAGTGCAGTCATATTGACAATACGGCGAGCAGTCGCTGATGGCGTTAGGATATGCACAGGCTTACTAGCACCCAATAAGATAGGACCGATGGAAGCGCTATTGGTTGCTGTTTTTAGCAAGTTAAAGGCGATATTTGCTGCATCAAGTGTTGGTAAGATGAGCAGATTGGCCGCGCCTCTAAATTCGGTAGAAGGGAAGTCTTCTATACGAATATGCTCATCAAGCGCAGCATCCCCTTGCATCTCACCATCGAAGTCAAAGTTGACATTCATTTCGGTCAATAACTGATAGACTTTGCGCATTTTTACCGCGCTTTCGCGGTTTGAGGTGCCAAAGTTTGAGTGCGATACCAAAGCGACTCTTGGGGTGATACCAAAGCGCTCAAGCTGTTCTGCGGCCAGTACCGTCATCTCGGCCAATTGTTCAGCAGTCGGGTCTTCATGGATATAAGTATCGGCAATAAAAATATTACGATCTTGCATGAGTACCGCGTTCATCGCATAAAAATCACTAACGCCTTGTTTTTTACCGATGACGTTTTGTACATATTCTAAATGCAGATGATAATGGCTAAACGTACCGCAGATCATGCCTTCGGCATCGCCATTTTCGACCAATAAAGAGCCGATAAGCGAGGTCTTACGGCGAACATCACGGCGAGCCAGCTCTATACTGACACCTTTACGTTTGTTCTTTTCGTAGTAGCCTTGCCAGTAGTCTTTATAGCGTGGATCATCATCTTGATTGACGATAGTTATGTTGACGCCGTCTTGTAGACGCAGGCCAAGCTTTTCAATATTGGCTTCGATCACAGCTGGACGACCAACAAGAATAGGCTGAGCCAATTGCTCATCGACCACAACTTGTACAGCTAATAACACGTTATTATCTTCGCCTTCACAGTAAACGATACGCTTAGGATCAGATTTGGCGCGCGCAAAGATAGGCTTCATCACAAACGCTGAGTTATAGACAAACTCAGACAAGCGTTGGCGATAGGCTTTCATATCTAAAATAGGCAGGCTAGCGACGCCTGAGTCCATTGCCGCTTGCGCCACAGCAGAAGCAATCTCAATGATTAAGTTTGGCTCGAGTGGTCCTGGGATCAAGTAATCGCGGCCAAAACGGCGCATCTTATCCGTGTTTTTGACATTACCGACAGGGGTAGCCTCAACGTGAGCCATAGCTGCAATAGCCCGAACACAAGCGACCTTCATCTCTTCGTTAACGGCGGTCGCGCCAACATCTAAGGCGCCGCGGAAGATATAAGGGAAGCACAGGGCATTATTGACTTGGTTAGGGTAGTCTGAACGACCGGTTGCCATAATCACGTCTGGACGTACGGAGTGCGCAAGCTCTGGCATAATCTCAGGCGTTGGGTTAGCAAGTGCAAAGACGATAGGGTCTTTTGCCATACGTTTGACCATATCAGGAGTCAAAATGCCAGGCATCGATAAGCCTAAGAACATATCGGCATCATCCATAACCTCTTCGATAGTCGTCGCATCTGTATCGCGGGCATAGCGCTGCTTGGACTCATCAAGATTATCACGGCTAGTAGATATAATACCGCGTGAATCAGAGACAAAAATATTGTCTTTGTTAACGCCTAGGGCACAGATAATATCTAGGCAAGAGATAGCGGCAGCACCCGCTCCTGAACAGACAATCTTAATCTCTTCGATTTTTTTATCGATCAATATTAGAGCGTTGAGTAAAGCGGCGGCCACGATAATAGAAGTACCATGCTGATCATCATGAAAGACGGGAATGTTCATACGCTCGCGCAGTTCACGCTCGATTTTGAAGCACTCTGGTGCTTTGATATCTTCAAGATTGATACCACCAAAAGTCGGCTCAAGAGACGCTACTGCTTCGATGAACTTGTCAGGATCGTTTTGCGCGATTTCGATATCAAAAACATCGATACCGGCGAATTTTTTGAATAGGACGCCTTTACCTTCCATCACAGGCTTTGAAGCTAGAGGACCGATATCGCCTAAGCCAAGTACTGCGGTACCGTTAGTGATGACACCCACTAGATTGTTACGAGCCGTATATTTAGCTGCCAGTTTTGGATCTTTTTCGATCTCAAGACAAGGTACGGCAACCCCTGGTGAATAAGCAAGCGCTAAGTCGCGTTGGTTGGCGAGCTGCTTGATAGGAGTGACTGAGATTTTACCTGGACGAGGATGCGAGTGGTAATGAAGAGCCGCTTGTTCAAACTGTTCGATTTCTGAAGCTGGGCTGTCCGTATTCAAGGAGGTATCGTCATTCATAATAATGGCCATAGTTAGGATAAAATGGTTATAGGAGATCCAGAGGGGTCATAAAAAAGGGTACTTCGAGCTGACTCATAAAAAAGGCTAATATCAGCGCCTTAAGACTGTGATAGGCCGTTATCCATAAAATAATGGCTAGGATAAAGCCAAATTTTTAAAAGCACACAGGGGTTAGCTAGGCAGATAAACACCTTGCGCTAAAAAAATAACTATTCTAGCATCAATGTCAATTCACTGCCTAGTCAACCGGCGCTAAATGTACAAATTAAAATAACATGACAAGTCATCTATGAAGAGCAGCTAATCGGCAATTGCGGCGCGTCAGGAGCAGGAGGAGTGGTATCAAGATCAGTGGCGATATCTTGTACTTCATAAGGCCGGCTTAACAAGTCATAAACTCTAGCCACTTCATCGAATTGACCTTGCTGGGCTGCCGTAATAGCGCGCTGTGCCATCTCGTTACGCAGCACGTAGACTGGATTGTTGTTTTTCAAACTCTCGATTACCTCATCGGTCGCTAAGGTAGCAAGTCGGTTTAGATAGCGCTGCCGCCAGTCTTGCCAAACTGCTAGCGCCTCTGGCGGTAGTTCATGGCTTATAGTCGCTAATAGTTGCTTCTCATGAGGGTGTGTATCAGGAGCAACCAAGCCTAATAAAGCGCGAAAGCTATTGGTATAATCGAGCAGGTTATCCTCTAATAAGCTTAACCACTCAAACGCTAGCACTAAACTGTCTTGCTCGTGCGGCAGTCCGAGCTTGCGGCACAGACCTTGTTGGTAATGCTGCATAAAGGTTGTCTCATAAGGTGCTAAGCAGTCTGCTAGAGTCTCACGAGTCACGCCCTCAAGACGCATAAAATGCGGTAGCCAAACGTTAAGGTTCCAATATCCAATAGCGGGCTGGTTCTGATAAGCGTAACGTCCTGTATGATCAGAGTGGTTATTAATCCAAGCCGGATTAAAGCGCTCCATAAAGCCAAAAGGCCCAAAGTCTAAGGTGCTGCCGGTAATCGATAGATTGTCAGTATTCATTACCCCATGAGCAAAGCCAATCAGCTGCCAATCGGCAATCATACGCGCGGTACGCTCGACAACAGTACTTAAAAATGCCAGTACCGGCTGCTCAGCATCGCGGCACTCCGGATAGTAAGTATCGATCATATAATCAGTAAACTCACCGAGCAAGTCCGGTGCAAAGCTCGCTATCCATTCGACATGGCCAAGGCGTACATGACTATCTGCTACTCGCATTAAAGCGGCGCCGGCTTCCATGGTTTCGCGGCGCACAGGCGTATCTGAGACCACAAACCCTAACGCATTGGAGGCAGGGATACCCAATTGCGCAAAAGCATGACCACATAAGTACTCACGGATAGTACTACGCAGCACCGCCCGGCCATCTCCCATTCGTGAATAAGGCGTGAGACCGATTCCTTTGAGGTGCAAGTCTTGGAGGGTGTCATTATTATCTAGCACCTGTGCCATAAGCAACCCGCGCCCATCGCCCAGTTGTCCCGCCCATTGCCCAAACTGATGACCGGCATAAGCCATCGCCAGCGGCTCAAAACCCTCAGGCACATACTCTCCGCCGACGATTTCGACCCAGCGCTCCATTAACTCTTGATCAGTTGACCAGCCTAATTGCTCAGCGACTTGTGAGTTGAAGTGGCCGGCACGCGGGTTGTTAAGAGCGCTTGGCGGCTGCTTATGATATAGACGCGGATCTAATTGGGCATAGCTATTTTGGTAGCGCATAACGGCTTCCTATTTTTTATCGATAAATTGAGCAAAAAAATCCCCCTAACTATAACAGTTAGAGGGTAGGAGAAAAGTAGCAATTTTTAAATATTAGCTTTAACACTAACTTAGTACAAACTAAGCGGCTTTATTGTTAAAGCCAATGGAGCGAAATGCGGTTTTGAGATTATTATTATGCTCAAAGATTTTTTGCTCAACTTTAATATATTCGTGCTTAAGCTTATCATCCACTTCGTGTAAGCGATCGGCAAAGTCTGTCTTTTTCATCTCAACCGCTTTGGCTTTTAGCGCTTTCCACTCTTCAACGGTTTGCTTAAACGCATCGTATTCAAGCTTAATACGGTCTTGGAAATTTTGCATTGCTTGCGGAATATCAAGACCTTCAGAAGTTGCTTTGTCGATTTGTTGCTGCGCACGCTTAAACTGCATTTGTACTTCAGCATGCTTAATCGTCGTATCATCAACGGTGCGCAGATCTGAGGTTAAACCAAGCTTAGATAAACCGGCAATCAGCCACTTCGTTGGATCGTACTGCCACCATTTAACGCCATTACGATAGTCGTATTGGAAGAAGTGATGGTAGTTATGATAGCCTTCACCCCATGTAAATATCGCCAAAAAGAAGTTGTCACGGGCACTGTTGGTATCGGTATAAGGACGCGTCCCAAACATATGACATAAAGAGTTGATAAAGAAAGTAAAATGATGTGTCAGCACTAGACGTAGCAGGCCTGCTAACACCAGCGTACCCCAAACATCACCGATCAACCAACCTACGGCTGCGACCATAGCTACGTTAGTTGCTAAAACCCAAAGACCATAGTATTTATGCTGAATTTGTAGCACTTTATCTTTAGTCAAATCAGGGATGTTTTTGTAATCAAAACGGCCGCTAGGGTAGTTACGTAGCATCCAACCAATGTGACTAAAGAAAAACCCACGCTGCGCTGAATACGGGTCTTCCATACGATCATCGACGTGACGATGATGGGTGCGGTGACCTGACACCCAATCAAAGGCTGAACCTTGTACCGCTAGGGTTGAGCCAAGCAATAAAAAGTTTTTGACAATAGGATGGGCTTTATACGCACGGTGCGACAGCAGACGGTGATAGCCTGCGGTAATACTAAGGCCAGTCCAGACCATAAAGGCGCCAAACACACCCCAGACTGGCGCACTGACTTCATGAGTCAATAAATACCAAGGGGTAATAACTGCCGCTGCAATAGGCGTTGCTATCAAAAAGATAGCAGGTACTAAATTAATGGGCGACTTTTGGAATTCAAGCTCAAGAGGGTCAACACCTTCATAGTTGGCTACAGAGTTTGCATTCTTGTAGCCGCTTGTAGCCGCAAATTGAGTTTCTGCTGCTGTATTGGTGTTGCTCTTGTTATTGTCAAACCATGTCTTAACACGTAGCGCTTGAGTGCCAGCGTTTTGTATAAGCGTATCACCAGACTTCATAGCGAGACGTAAGCCTTTAAGTGGTAAACCTATTACTTTTTTAGCAATCATGTAATATCCCTAACGGTATTAATTTCAGCGTCCATATTACCCTAAAAACACAGTAAAGTGAACAGATATGCACTAGAAAAATATTGCTAAATAACAATAACTTGTATGAGTTATGGTATATCTATAGAGAAAACCACGTTAGCTATCAGGTGTTCAGCGAAAGTGTAAAACTGTGCGGAGATATGTTACACAAGGTATCGCGCTTAGAGAGCAGATATCGCATGCTGTTATTTAGGCAAACGCTATAACTTATAACAAAATATCAATTAGGAACTCTCAACGCTAGGGTCATAATAATTGCGAAGGAATATCGGTGATAATGACATCGACTTGCCATTCTATCAGCTGTTTTATCGCACTGATGTCATTGACCGTCCAAGCGCTCACTGGCAACTGATAACGATGACAATTAGCGATGATTTGCTCGTTTAGCAACGGATAATGAATACCCAGTTGAGTACAGCCTAATCGCAGCGCGGTATTGGGCGCTGATGAGATAAGACTCGGCTCAAGCACTAATAGGCCGCGAGATATCGATGAGAGCTGCGGATGCTGCTGCAATTGGGCGAGTAGGGTTTTATCAAAGCTCGTTAATACCAACGGCAGGCTTGATAACGGGCTATTGACTAAGTAGCGCAGTAACGCTTGCACAAGCTTGGTATGATCAGTGCGATTGTGAGTCTTAATCTCAAGCTCGATATGAGTAAACTGACTCAAAGTATGAGCCTGACTGCTTAATTCTGTGATCTCATAAGCCTTATCACTGCTGATGGTATTAACACCTAACAGACTATTGAGCGCTTGACGTTGAGGTTTAAATGCAGGGGCAGACATTGAGAGCGGTAGAGACTGCGCTAGCATATCGAGCGTAATGATATGATGGCCCGATTGGGTGTGACGTTGAATCTCGCGCAGGCTTAATTGGTCAATTCTTGCTTGCAGGCCGCATAGACGCTGTAAGGTGTCATCATGAAAAACAATTAAATGACCATCAGCGGTGAGCTGCACATCGAGCTCAACACCTGCTAAGCCCCTTGCTTGCAAGCGCTTAGCGTGTTGAAAACCGAATAAAGTGTTCTCTAGGGCTTCCACGCGGGCACCGCGATGCCCAAGGAGCTGCGTTTTTTTAAAATTTATCATAATAAGGTAAGAGTCTTTTGCATGATCAAAGCAGGTTATTATACCTATCTGAGCTGCCTTTTATGATAGACCGCTTGCTTTGACAGTCAATAAATAATCACAGTGCCTTTTAGCGTTCTGTGTTGTGTTTTTGCAACTAACGCTAGTTTTATATCGATTGAGGGCTTTTATTTGTATATCTGGAAATCGTCATGCTGAACATTTTAGCCAAACCCCGTATAATGATTTCATTTTCAATGAAGTGCCATTCTTTAAAGTCGCTATTCTTTAAAGTTGCCATTTTAAAATTATCTATGTTACAAGACTGTAGATAACAGATAGAGCTTATCCTTAGATTGGGTAAAAGACTATCTGTAAAATGGTGATGATTTATAAAGCGTAAGTAACGATAAAGAGCTTAAAGGCAGTTATAAAAAGGTCAGTATCTCAGGAGCTAAATGAGTATGAGCGTAGTCAAAAATAAGTGGATGAAATGGCAGCAGGTTGCTGGTATTGGTTTAGTATGTGGTTTAGCCGTTGCAGGCTGTAGTCGCCCAGACGATGAAGACAGCGCCGATACTACTGCTGAGCAGCAAGCCGCCGATGATGCTGATGTTGCACCCGTAATGAAGTGTGATGACCCTATGGTTCAAGACCGTCTCAGAACCGCACTAAAGAACACGTTAGATCAACAAGCGCAAACGCTTGCAACTAACTATGCCAACAACGCAGACGTGGCTATTAGTAATAGTATGCTCGATACTAAAGTGGGTAATATCAAGATTGATGTGCAAAACGCAGCGGTTTTACAACAAGCCAATACCAATGGCATGACCACTTGTCAGGCGAGCGTCAGCATGACTTTGCCTAGCGAAGACTTATACCAAGCCAGCCTCATAGATTCATCTAATAACAAGCCAAGCTTGCAATCACGATTGGCTAAAGAAAATATCCGTATCAATAATAACATGTTAGTAGACGATGCTTTTAGCTATGTCATTGGTGCTCAAAACGGCCTAGTGCAAGCGCGTATCGCAGGACAACCGGCTTTAATCGGCATAGTCGCTGATGTTATGGCAGGCTCATCACTCAAAACCGTGCTAGATGAACAAGCAGCGAATCAACGTGCAGAGGCGGCAGCTGAGCGTAGAGCTGCTGTGTCAGACAGACAAGAGAATCAGACCATCCGTCAGCCTAGAACGGTGACGCCAGTTGAGCCTATTCGTCGAGCCGAGCCGCCAACACCACCAGCGCCGCCATCAATCAATCAAAGCGGCAGTGCGAATGAAGAGAGTACGGCAGCGGCTATCACAAATGATGATAACCCAGTAGAGTCTGCACTTCCAAAAGCCGTGCCTGAAGATGAGAGCATCGATATGATCATCATCGAAGACGATAGTGCCACTTACTAAGGGTTATGATTGTCTTAAAAATCATGTCTTAAGCATCAGTGGTTAAAAAAAGCGTCTATAGCTTGAAGTTATAGACGCTTTTTGATTGTTTGTTATTTTCAAAGCGGGTTTTAGAATTTCGTTTAAGGCTAGTATTAATAAACTAATTTAATAAAAAGAGTCATTAATTATAAGCGACAGATAACAGAACATTATTTATCGTTATTAAGCTTTTGTAAAACTTGACTATCCCATAAGACTTCCGAGACTTGAGCAGGATCAGTACAAAAACGCGCCGCGACAAATAACCAATCAGATAGCCGATTAATCAAGCTGACAGCGGTACTACGAATAGCTTGCGGGCGCTGCTGCTGTAACAACACCGCTTGACGCTCAGCGCGGCGGCATACAGTGCGCGCTATGTGCAATTGACTGACCAATACCGTCCCTGTAGGCAAAATAAAGTCTTTGAGCGGCGGCAAGCGAGTATTCATGGTATCTATCTGCTGCTCTAACCAGTCTATATGAGTCTCGTTTACGCCTTCATACTCTGGCATCGCCAGCTCACCGCCAATGTTAAATAGTAAATGCTGAATAATTACTAAAGCGTGCGCAAAATCTGACTCTTTGATGAGGGATAAATGCTGAGCTGTCTCTTGAGTAGCCGCCGTGTTCATTTGCGTTAATTGGGCACGTACTAAGCCAACATGCGAGTTGAGCTCGTCGATATCACCCATCACTATAAAGAGTATATCGGCTTTGCTGACGCGGCTACCATCTGCCATACCTGTGGTGCCATCATCACCAGTGCGGGTGTATATCTTACTTAAACGATTGCCCATTTAGAGCTCCTTAGCTTTTGTATCTAGATTTTTGTATTCCAGTTTATTGTATCTTAGCTGCATAACGCGCTGCGAGGGCGGTTAATTAACGGTTTTATTTAATAGCGTCCTACGCTCATTGTAGTATTTTATGTCCATTTTCGCTAAGATAATGCGTTAAAATTTATATCACTTCATTTTATCAAAAGGCTAATTTGTTATGACTACCTCAGTTACCGATGCGCAGTCCCGGCTGGTTGTATACGACTCATTGACAGCTCGCAAACAGCCCTTGCAGCCCTTAGTCGCTGGCAAGTTAGGCATGTATGTCTGCGGCATGACGGTTTATGATTACTGTCATATCGGTCACGCGCGAGTGATGGTGGCTTTTGATATGGTAGTGCGCTGGCTTAGTCAGTTAGGATATGACGTCAACTATGTACGCAACATAACGGATATCGATGACAAAATTATCGCGCGCGCTATCGAAAATAATGAAGATATCGGCACTTTGACACAGCGCTTCACAAAAGCGATGCATGACGATGCTGCCACGCTTGGCTGCTTGAGTCCGGATGCAGAGCCGAGAGCTACCGATCACATCGATGAGATGCAGCAAATGATCGCCACTTTAATCGAAGGTGATTATGCTTATGCTGCTGATAATGGCGATGTCTATTACGCTGTCGATAGCTTCGCCGACTATGGCAAACTCTCTAAGCGCAAGCTGAATGAGATGCAAGCAGGCTCTCGCGTTGAGGTTGAAAATATCAAGCGTAATCCTTTTGATTTTGTCTTATGGAAAGCTGCAAAAGCGGGCGAGCCGCAGTGGACTTCTCCTTGGGGGCAAGGGCGTCCGGGCTGGCATATTGAGTGCTCTGCGATGTCGACGAAATGCTTGGGCAATACCTTTGATATCCATGGCGGTGGTCATGACCTGCAGTTTCCGCATCATGAAAATGAGATTGCCCAATCTGAGGCGGCAACGGGCTGCGAGTACGCTAATAACTGGATGCACGTTGGCTTTATCAATGTCGATGGTGAAAAGATGTCTAAGTCTTTGGGCAACTTTTTTACTATACGCGAAGTCACGAACAAATATCATCCTGAGACCGTGCGGTTCTTCTTATTGTCGAGTCACTACCGCAGCCAAGTCAACTTCTCAGATAGCGCTTTGGATGAAGCGCATAATAGCCTAAGCAGATTATATAATGCACTAAAAATCGCTCAACAACATCAAAGTCAAGCGCTTGAGGCTGACCAAGAGCTTATTAATCAAGCGTATCAAAGCGCGGCAGGTCAAGACTTTATCGCGGCTATGAATGATGATTTTAATAGTTCAGCGGCTATTAGCGTGTTGTTTAGCTTAGCCAGTGAAGTCAATAAAGCAGCTAAAGCGCAAGATACGGACAAGGCTTGGCAGTTAGCGCAGCAGCTGCGCGCGCTTGCCAAATCATTAAATATCCTACAGCAGCCGCCAAAACAGTTTTTGCAAGCCGTTATCGGCGAAAAGTCAGAGAATGGTCTTAGTGATGACGCTATCGATGCGCTGATTGCTGAGCGCGGCGCTGCCAAAGCCAACAAAGACTACGCTCGGGCTGATGAGATACGAATGCAGCTAAAAGAGGCGGGCATTGAGCTTGAAGATAGTAGCGCTGGCACGACTTGGCGCCGCGCTTAACACCGCTGCTGCCATAAACGGACAAAATTACCAAGATAACTACAAATACGCATAGAGAAAGCCAGCTTAATGCTGGCTTTTTTTGATGGACTCAATTAGCTTATATTTAAAGTAGTTTGATAAGCGATAGCCCTCAATGCCAATACCTTTAGTGTGAGATACGAGAGCAGATGCTAAATTATCTTTACAATAAACAAAAACTTTATCTGCCTGATGAGCGCATTACCTTCAAAGATGCTTAAAGAATAAAGAGTAAAAAGTAAAAAAGAGACATGAAGAAAGATACTCAAACCCTGTTTTTTGTAGAGAGCAGGCTATATAAGTAAGGCAGGTAATATACGTAGACTAACAAATAAAGTCAGTTCTATACTGGCTTTATGTTAAGGACTGCTTTAACTTATCAACATACTTTTGCTAGAAAATTATAAATATGACTAAGTTTCATACCTTTATACCTTGTAGTGCTGGTAGACTCCGTAGTGCTGAGCGGCGCAAGCTGATGCCTTACGCTACTAAGCGAGATGCGTTTATGCTTAACAATTCTTGCTTCGATAGCACCGCTAATGCCGAAGTGGCTATGTGCTCAGTGTTCTCATTACGCTCAGTGCGCTCAAGCAGCATGATGCTAGTCCATGCATTGATGGCCTGGTTAGTGCTATCGCTTATTAGCCTACCTGTATATGCTGCAGAAAATAGCCAAGATAGCCAAGCTAATACGGCCGATAGCTCGCCGATATCAATCACCACTCAGGCTGATAATATCGTTGATTATGCTGAAGATAAGATTAGCAGTATCGAGCTGGAGGATATCAACCCTAGCAAAATGATTAACAAGGTTATTGATCCCTCAGAAAAGATAGCAGTGCCGCAAGCTGGGTATTTACAAGGCGATACTGAGATTGCAGGAGATTATAACCCCAACTATTACCCTCTAAACAATCTTAACGCAGGTTTGCCGCCTTTATCTGAGCCGCCGCATTTATCAAGTCCACTAGCGACGATGGAGTTTTTTCAATCCGCTATTATGAAGCAGCAATTCGGGTTGGCCGCTTATGCGCTGAATATGAACCTGATTGATAGTGAGCGCCAGCCAAACCGCAGCGTTGAGTTAGCAAAACGTCTAGACTATTTGTTGCGTAAAAACGAGCTGTATGTCTTCAATGATATGCCCGATCGCCCCGATGGTTTGATTGAGCCGACGATAGGTACGACTAGTAGCGTGCGCGGCATCCCACGTCGCTCGATACGCTTGGGCTATATGGATTATCGTGAGCGCCGAGTACCTATTTCTATAGAGCGTGTCCGCGTCGGTGACCAGCAGCCGGTTTGGGTGTTCTCGGCTCACACGGTTGGCAATATAGACAATCTATATGAGCAGTATCAGCCCGCTAAGTTTGAGCGTTATCTCCCCGTAATACTGACCGCGCGTCTCTTCGGTATTGCGATATGGGAATACTGTGCTTTGCTGTTGTTTTTCTTAACGACGATGGGTCTAGGATGGCTGCTAAGTACAGGCGTTGGCAAGCTTATCAATATGGGAGTAAGTAAAAACGATGAGCAAAAAAGTGAGAGCGTAGGGCGCCGCAGTGTTAGAGATTTGGCCAGTAAACTGACGGTACCTTTGACCTTGACCATTAGCTTCTCTCTAGTGTATACCTTGGCTTCTGGCGGCTTTCCTTATCTTGATGCAATAGCGACCGCGACGCGGCCGATCATTTGGGTGTTTTTAGTCATCAGTACGGTATGGCTAGGTATTCGGATTATTCATTTTTTTGCCAATCGCTATCAAGACTTACAAATCGATAGTTTGGGCGAAGAGCAGTTCGATAAATACCGTATCCGTCTCACTTATGTCTCGATATTTAGACGAGTCTTTATTTTTGTCATGATCTTGGGCAGTATTTGGATTGGTATTAGTGAGTTTACCAATGTCGAGGGCTTAGGAAAGACTTTATTAACGTCAGCGGGTATTGCTGGGGTAGTAATTGGGGTGGCGGCGCAGCCTACTTTGGGCAATATTATCGCTGGCATGCAAGTGGCTATTACCCAGCCTGTACGCATTGCTGATACGGTGATGATGGAAGGCGATTGGACGACTATTGAGGATCTGCGATATACCTATGCGGTACTCAAAACTTGGGATGAGCGGCGGTTAATCATCCCGATGCGCCACTTTGTCACTGAGATTGTCGAGAACTGGTCGCATACGGAGTCTCATCAAACAAGACCAGTCTATCTCTATGTAGATTATGGCGTCGATATTGAGGTGATTAGACAAAAATTCATTGAGGTGGTCAAAGACAATAAGCTTTGGGATGGCGAGACTGAGCCTGAGCTCATCGCCACCGCGGTCAACGAAGATACGATTACGCTACGCGGCGCGCTAGCTTCTGATAGCCCGCTAAATGCTTGGACGCTTGAATGTGAAGTTCGTGAGGTCATGCTAGCGTATCTCCACGCAGAACAAAAGCCATACCTGCCAGCGGAGCGGATAACCTTTAAAGACAGTTAAACTCATATCATCGCTAGTAAAAATAGACCAAAAGTGTAAGAGCGCCTGCAAATCAGCGCTAAAAATAACCTGTGAGAGGGTGTTATATTTGCTATAATATGGCGTTATTTTAAAGGGATAACTAAGATATCAAGATGATATCAAAATAGCTGCTGCGTTATATTTACGCCTCTATCGTCTTGCAATTAGCTCCCACCCATCAAAATAGCCACTATTAGGGGTATGTATGTTACGTATTGTCGATGAAGCCTTAACTTTTGATGACGTGTTATTGTTACCAGCCTATTCTGAAGTCCTGCCAAAATCTGCCGACCTCACTACGCGCTTGACCAAAAATATTACTTTGAATCTACCCTTAGTTTCGGCTGCTATGGATACGGTGACTGAGTCTGAGATGGCCATCACTATGGCGCAATTAGGCGGTATTGGTATTTTGCATAAAAGCATGGATATCGACAAGCAGGCCACGCAAGTACGCCGCGTCAAAAAGTTTGAAGCCGGTACGGTCGTCGATCCTATTACTGTGCATCCTGAGATGACTATCGGCGATCTACTAAGACTGACTGAGGACAATAACATCTCAGGCGTACCGGTCGTAGAAAAAGGCACCGATAAAGTGGTCGGTATCGTCACTCACCGTGACTGGCGTTTTGAGACCAATCTAAAACAGCCTGTCAGTGAGATCATGACGCCAAAAGAGCAATTAGTGACCGTTCATGAAGGTGAGAGCAATGAGAACATCAAAAAATTGCTGCATGAGCATCGCATCGAAAAAGTTATCGTTATTGATGATGATTTTCGTCTGCGTGGTTTGATTACGGTCAATGACTTTGCAAAGGCTGAAAATAACCCTAATGCTTGTAAAGATGACAAGGGTCGTCTGCGCGTTGGTGCTGCTGTCGGTACTGGCGCGGATACTGAGACCCGCGTCGAAGCTTTGATTGCCGCTGACGTCGATGTGCTAGTCGTTGATACTGCTCATGGCCACTCTAAAGGTGTCATCGAAAAGGTATCTTGGATCAAAAAGAACTTTCCGCATATTCAGGTCATCGGTGGGAATATTGCCACAGGCGACGCAGCACTCGCACTACGTGATGCTGGCGCCGATGCGGTAAAAGTCGGTATTGGCCCAGGCTCTATCTGTACCACTCGTATCATTGCCGGTATCGGTGTACCGCAAATCTCGGCGATTGATAATGTGGCCAGTGCCCTAAAAGACAGCATTCCGCTAATCGCTGATGGCGGTATTCGCTACTCAGGCGATATGGCAAAAGCCATTGCCGCTGGCGCTTCTTGTATTATGGTCGGCTCCTTAATGGCTGGCACCGAAGAAGCTCCTGGTGAAGTTGAGCTATTTCAGGGCCGTTATTACAAAGCTTACCGCGGTATGGGTAGCTTAGGCGCGATGTCAGGATCAAACGGCTCGTCGGATCGTTACTTCCAAGATGCCAAAGATGGCGTAGAAAAACTAGTCCCAGAAGGCATCGAAGGCCGTGTACCTTATAAAGGTCCAGTCGCCGGTATCGTTAATCAATTGGTCGGCGGTCTGCGCTCATCGATGGGTTATACAGGTAGTGCGACGATTGAGGAGATGCGTAGCAATCCGCAATTCATAAAAGTCACCTCAGCAGGTATGAAAGAGTCGCACGTCCATGATGTGCAAATCACTAAAGAAGCGCCTAACTATCGTGTATAAGCTGACAAGCATACGCTTGATTAGATAATTTTAGCGCATAAACGCTGTATAAAGACTTAATAATCGCTAGATACTAGATACAAACAGTCAACAATGCTCTGTCATTGCTGACTGTTTTTTTTCGTAAAATAGCGGAGTAGTAAAGCCCCTTATCAAGGGATGGTTATACTTTAAATAAGTGTTTTTAAATAAGTGTAAGGATGTAATAATAATGAGCTATTTCGGTACAGACGGTATACGTGGGAAATTTGGAGAGTTACCAATCACTCCTGATTTTATTTTGAAATTAGGTTATGTGACCGGACAAGTACTGATAGAAAATCGAAGCAATGCTACGCGTAAGCCAAGTGTCGTCATTGGTAAAGATACGCGGCTGTCGGGCTATGTCATCGAAGGCGCACTGCAAGCAGGCTTCAATGCTGCAGGCGTTGATGTCCACATGCTAGGGCCGCTACCTACGCCTGCAATTGCGCACCTGACTCGCAGTTTTAATGCTGATGCGGGGGTAGTGATTTCGGCCTCCCACAATCCATACTACGATAATGGTATCAAGCTATTCTCAGGTGACGGTAAAAAACTCACCGATGAGATGCAAAACGCAATCAATGAAAAGTTAGATGCTATTATGAGTGCAGATCCAGCAGATGCGGCGACGCCGATGATGCCCATTGACGATCCTGCCAAACTCGGCAAAAACCACCGAATCGATGATGCCAAGGGCCGCTATATCGAGTTTTGTAAAGGAAGTTTCCCATACCAGTATGACCTCAACCATCTCAAAATCGTCGTGGACTGCGCCAATGGAGCTGGTTATAGCGTAGCGCCAAGAGTGTTACGCGAGCTTGGCGCTACGGTTATAGCGATTAATAATACTCCCGACGGTATCAACATCAACTCTGACTGCGGCTCCACACATCCTGAAGGACTACAAAAAGCGGTATTAGCGCACAATGCAGATGTCGGTATCGCGCTTGATGGTGATGGCGACCGTATTGTGATGGTGGATGACTTAGGTCATCTAGTCGACGGTGATGGTATTCTCTATGTGCTCGCAACGCAAGGCAAGCAGCTGGCGAAAGGGGTTGCCGGTACCTTGATGAGTAACATGGGTCTAGAGCTGGCGCTGCAAGCGAAAGGTATTGAGTTTGCGCGAGCTAAAGTTGGCGATCGTTACGTGATGCATGAACTGGAAGCAAAAGGCTGGATATTGGGCGGCGAGCCCTCCGGTCATATTTTGTGTTTGGATAAGAGCCGCACCGGCGACGCGATTATAGCAGGGCTACAAGTACTCGCAGTGATGCAAGAACAAGATAGAGCCTTGAGCGCTTTAATAGAGGATTTCACAGTCTTACCGCAAAAGCTAGTGAACGTGCGTCTGGCGAAGATGCAAGATCCGTTTGCCAATCCAGAGCTGGTCGCAGCTTTTGATAAAGCCCGTACCAAGCTTGAGGGCCGTGGTCGCCTGCTTATTCGTCAGTCAGGCACTGAGCCGATGATTCGGGTAATGGTCGAGTCCGATGATGAGATAGAATGTGATGTGATGGCGAACGAGCTCGCCGATCAAATCAAAACTCACTTGGGCTAGGCGCGTTTAACAGTCACAAAAGGAGTCTTTATGAGTATGGATTTTACCGATCAGCGTTTGTCTTACGAAAAAGGTGAGTTGGATCAGTCTTTGGTACCAGAGTCGCCATTTACGCTATTTAAAGCTTGGATGAATGAAGCGCTAGAGCAAAAAGTACAAGAGCCTTATGCGATGAGTCTTGCGACATGCGGCGCAGATAACAAGCCTAGCGTGCGTATCGTCTTATTGCGGGAAGTGACGGATACCGGTATCGTCTTTTATACCAATTATGAGAGCGCAAAAGGTCAAGACATTGCCCAAAACCCGAATGCTGAGGTGCTATTTTTTTGGCACGAGCTTGAGCGTCAAGTGCGTATTAGTGGCTCTATTGCCAAAATAGCTGCTGATAAGTCGGCTGAGTATTTTCAGAAGCGCCCGCACGATAGTCAAGTTGGTGCTTGGGTGAGTCAACCGCAAAGTGGTGAAGTGGCCAATCGAGAAGTGATGGAGCAAACGTTCGAGCAACTGCAAGCAGAATATGCAGATGGTATTAGCGTACCAACACCAGCGTTTTGGGGTGGGTATGAGATTACGGTTGAAAAAATCGAGTTCTGGCAAGGTCGCGCCAACCGTATGCATGACCGCATCGTATATACGCAAGATGATGATAGCCAAAGCGCTGAAAGCTGGACGACCAAGCGTCTACTACCATAGTGTTTGGCTGATTTTGAAATCCTAGATCATTTAAAAATATAAAAAATCCATTCTATATCCAGTTTCTCGGGTATTTAGAGTGGATTTTTTATATCAGTTATTTGCTTTATTTGGCTTTATTTGGCTTTATTTGGCATTGGTATCGACATCCACAGAAACGGACATACCAGGACGCAAGCGTGCAAGCTCAGGTTGGTTCGGATCCAAGTCGATACGTACTGGGATGCGCTGCGCAATTTTTATATAGTTACCTGTCGCAGGATTGGCGGCACCTGCACTAAACTCACTGCCAGTGGCTGGTGAGATGTTGCTCACATGACCCGTAAATTTGGCACCGCCAAGCGCATCCACATGAATAGTAGCTGGTTCGCCGATTGCCATACTAGCTATTTGGGTTTCCTTAAAGTTTGCGATAATCCAAATGCCTTTTGGCACGATATACATGAGCTGGGTGCCCGCGCTAACGTACTGGCCTTCTTTGACACTGACTTGGCTCAGCTGACCGGACTCAGGTGCTGTGATGATCGTATTATCGAGATTAATTTGTGCTTGCTTCACACCTGCCTCAGCACTTTTGATATTTGCGTCCAGCGAGGGTTGGGTGCCACTGGTTTTGGCGCGGTTTTGTTGAGCGGCTTGTAAATTGGCTTCAGCCTGTTGCACACTTGCCTGTGCTTGAGCCAGCTTTGCTTTGATATGAGCCACTTCTGCTTTTGATACCGCACCGATAGCATCTAAGCCCTGATAGCGATTGACGTCTTCACGAGCGCTCTCGACATTGATTTTGGCACTATATAAGTCTGCTTTGCGTGCTTCGATTTGTGCTTGGCTAGATTGCGTGTCTTGGTCATTGGTAGAGCGGCTGGTGATCGCCACTTCAGTATTGGCCTCGGCTTGTTCAAGTTGCTGCTGAAACGTTCGATCATCTATTTTTATCAGTAGATCGCCCGCTTTTACATCAGCAAAATCCTGCACCGCCACTTCGGTGACATAGCCGGAAACTTGCGGACTAATAATAGTGGTTTGACCTTTGACAAAGGCGTTATTGGTTTGTTGCACCGTAGGCGTAAATGGTGGCAGCTTCCAAGCATATAAAATCAAGGCCACACCAATGACAATCAGCGCAATCAATAATCCCAAATTTAGATAGGATTTTTTCTTGGGAGACCAGCCAGCCGTATTTGATATCGGCTCTTTTGGCGGCATAGGCGTTTCATTATCATCGTCTTGATTTTCTATAGAGCCTTCTACAGAGTTATCCTCACGCACGCTATCAGGCGTATCAGTAGCTGCTTGTATCTCGGATGTATCCGTTTTCTTTTGCGTAGCGCTTGTAGCGGTCTCTACTGGAGCCGTAGCAGACTCTGTACGTGTGTCTGTTGCTGGAGCATCAGTTGACGTCTGAGGTATTTTATTAAGCTCATTTGGTTTTTCTTGGCTCATGACATGCTCCTAAATGTTAATAAGCAGATATCTGATTGGTCTGACTATAAATAAATATGATAAAAAATCACTAAGATAATAAGTTGAATTATTTTGTTTCGCGCATCTTGGCGATGACGGCGAGCTCTTTGGCCAGTGGATTGCGCTTGTGGTAGCGGTTATAAAGATAATTGAGCAGCAAAATAATCGTAACGGCAGTAGCAAGACAGGCCATCAGAAAAAACAGGTCGCTGTATGCTGCGACCGTTGCTTGGCGCTGAATGCCTTGCAGTACCTGGCTAACTGCACCGATATTTGCTTGGGCCGCGTCAGTGGTCTGATTCGACAGCATGTTACGAGTGCCTGCCACCTGGGCGCTAAATGCAGGATCGCCCAAATTCAATGAGCTGACCATATCTGCATAATGCATTTGTGTACGAATGGTCGTAAATGCCTGAATGGCTGCCGCACCTGCCAGTCCGCCAACTGTTTGGGAGATGCCAAAAATCACTGAAAAACTAATAATATACGCAGGGCCACTGCCAATAGCCCGCAAAAACCCTTCAAAAACCAAAGGCCCCATGAAATACACCGCGGCAAAGGCAATCAAAAACTGGCTGAGATAAAACCTATAGGGTGCTGAATTAATAGACACACCAACATCCATCCAAGACCCTAAGGCAATCAATGCCACTGCAAAAATAACAGGTCGGCGCAAATCCATCGCATTGGTACTAAAAATACTAATAATCAAAGCCAGTGCACTGGCGGCTATAATAACAGCATAAAAAGTAACCAGCTGATCGTTACCGTAGCCGAGGTTAGCGAGCAATCCTGCCGCTCCGACATTTTGCTCAGATAGCAAAATCCGCATGACAGCGCCCGTCACCATAAAGGCAATAATATTGCGGCTACGCATCCAGCGCACTTGTAGCATCGGATTTTTGCGATGCGTCTCAATCCATAACGCGATGCTAATCCCGACGATAGCAATCATCAGTGGATAGACGAGCCAAGGTGTCGTCCACCATAAAATTCGACCCTGTACCAAAACGACAGCCAATGCAGCCAGACCACTAGCGAAAAAACCAAAGCTTACAAAATCCAATTTCTCAAATACTTTTTCTGTATTCCCTGGTGGTAGCTCTAATATATTAATCAGCCCAAAACAAATCAGCGCCAGACCAAATTGAAATAAAAATAAGTTTTCAAGCTGACCGTCGATGGCGAGGTAGGGCGAGATGACACGTGATAATGGAATACCAAACTGTACCAGACCAAAACCCAATATGAGACCACTAGTACGTTTGACGGGTGGCATACCCTGAAGACAATAAAACAAGCCCAATACGGTCATACCACTTGCCACCATACCACTAAGTCCCCTAGCGACAATTTCTAAATAATAGGGCTCAATGCTAATATTAGGTGTGTCTAACAAGTGACTGCTGATCAGCCACTGTAGACTGGTGGCGGCTAACAAAAATGACAGGGTGATTTTGCTAAAAAGCGACATGCCAAATTGCTGACGAATTTTGTACAGCAGAACGGTGATACAGGCATTAGTCATATTATAACTGACCGATATCCAACCACCTTCAGCTGGCGTTAAGCCTAGCTGACCCTGAATTTGTGTCAGGTTGGCGACAAGTAGACCATTTTGGAAGCTGGCTGTGAGACCCACAAAAATCCCAATAAACAAATAAAATATTTTACGGCGTGCAGGATGGTCAGGATTGGCTGGAGAGCCCACCATTATTGGCTGTTCGTGGGGCTTAAACTGGTATTCGTTACTCATGGGCGTACCACAATCTGTATAAGGAAATAGAGTGATATAGGACAGATGCCAGACGGGGAGTCAGGTCAGTGTAATTGGTATTTATAGCGTGAAAAGCCAGTCAACTCACTGATGGTATCTGAAAGATAACCCAAAAAATTCAGAAAGGATTTTATCATAACTTTTATCGTGCTTTTGTCATCGACACGTAATTCATGGATGGTGCTGAGCAATTTGTTTGGTTGCTCTACAGCTTAATGCTCTCATATGACATTGATAACTATAATTCGATGGTTATTCATGCAATCATAAAATAAAGCACGCATAAAAAACAGCTCTATACAGAGCTGTTTGTGTGTATCGGAAAATTGGTCTGTCAATTATGATGCAATGCTAAACAGACTGATCGTAATTGACCTCTAAGCGCATGCTACGCTGATAGCTATCGAGGCTAGACAGCTGCAACGCATATTGCTCGATATGCGGATAGTCTGCCAGAGCATGACGTTTGGCCAGCATAATCAAGTCAAACGATAGCATGAAATCAGCACCGCTTAGCTTATTGCCAACGATAAAGGATTTATCTTTCACCTCATCGTTTAGGTAGCTGAGCAATCGATGCTTTTCGGTACTGATATAGCCATCTAAAAACGCATTGTCTTCCACGCCTGCTTTTTTGGTAAAAAGCTCGAGCAGCAGCGGTAGCATCAAAGAGCTTTCGGCAAAATGAATCCACTGCAGATAAGAACCATAATCGCTACTGTCAGTCGCAGGGCGCAGGCGCTTGGGCGCAAAACGCTCAATCAGCAGCTCAGTGATAGCGCCTGACTCTGCATATAACTGACCATCCATCTCGATAACCGGAGACTTGCCCAGTGGATGGACTGCTTTTAGGCTGTCTGGGGCCAGATGCGTTGTCGTATTACGCTGATGGCTGACGATTTCGTAAGCGACGCCCAGCTCTTCTAATAGCCATAACGTACGTAATGAGCGTGATTGATTGAGATGATGTAAGCGAATCATGATGCCAGCCTTCTTAGAGAGTTCATTTCCATTATATAAAACACCGAAATATAAATCACCAAATGCTTAACCGTTCAGTTTCGTCATTAAGCGTTTTGCTGTTTCTTCTGATGATGCTGGGTTTTGACCCGTAATCAATAAACCATCTTCAACGACATAAGACTCCCAGTCGTTTGCTTTTTGATAGTCGCCACCGTTGGCTTTGAGCGCATCTTCTACTAAGAAAGGTACGACATCGGTAAGGCCGACAGCGTCTTCTTCTGAATTGGTAAATCCGGTGACAGTTTTACCTTTGACTAAGTACTCACCATTGACTTTGACGTTCTTGAGCGCTGCAGGAGAGTGACAAACAAAGGCAACCGGTTTGTCTTGCTGTACAAAAGTCTCAATCAAATTAATCGAGTCTTTATCGACTGCTAAATCCCACAATGGACCATGACCACCTGGATAGAATACGCTGTCGAAATCTTCAGCTTTCATATCCGCAAGTTTTTTGGTATTGGCAAGGTGCTTTTGCGCCTCGCTATCTTCTTTGAAGCGCTTAGTATCTTTGGTTTGAGCGTCTTCGGTATCGCTACTAGGATCAAGCGGCGGCTGACCACCAGCAGGCGAGGCGAGTGTGACTTCAACGCCAGCGTCAATAAAAGCGTAATAAGGCGCAGCAAACTCTTCTAGCCAAAAGCCAGTCTTTTTACCGGTATCGCCTAATTCGTCATGTGAAGTTAGTACCATTAAAATCTTCATAGTTATCCTTATAGTTTGTTATTTTGCTAATAGCTTTAGAGTTAATGACCTGCCACTCGGCACATCCTAAAAATTAAGCCGTACCGAGAAACAGCGCCATATTATTTGTAAACTAAGTGGTTTAACAAGTTGAGTTATTTAATAAATTGAGCTATTGACTAAGCAACATCAGCGACTTTGACCACGGTTTTACCGAAGTTATCGCCATTGAGCATACCGACAAAAGCATCAGGCGCTTGATCTAAACCATCAGCGATATACTCTTTGGTTTTGACTTTGCCTGAGGCTACCATTTCGCTCATGGTTTTTAGAAACTCAGGGAAGTGCTCGCCGTACTCTTCAAAGATAATAAAACCTTTGACCGTCATACGTTGTCTTAAGATCAGACCCATCAATACACTCAAACGATCTTTACCATCGGGTAGTTCAGTCGCGTTATATTGCGAGACAAGGCCGCAAACAGGAATACGCGCATGGGCGTTCAATAAAGGCATGACCGCATCAAAGACTTTACCGCCGACATTTTCATAATAGATATCGATACCATTAGGGCAAGCGGCTTTTAGCTGCTCAGCGAAATCATCGGCATAGTGGTCGATACACACATCAAAGCCAAGCTCATTGACAGCAAACTCACACTTCTCTTTACCGCCTGCGACACCGACAGTGCGTGTGCCATAGGTATTACCAACTTGTCCGACTGTCGCGCCAACTGGGCCTGTAGCGGCAGCAACGACTAGAGTCTCGCCTTTTTGCGGTTTACCGATGTCAGTCAAACCCATATAACCGGTAAAACCTGGCATACCTAGAACGCCTAAGCCATAAGAAGGATTGGCCATGTCTTTATCAAGTTTTAATACGCCTTCGCCATCACTGACGCTATAATCTTGCCACCCTGAGTTGGCGACTACCAAATCGCCTTCGCTAAATTTATCGATATTGGACTCGACCACTTGCGCCACCGTCGCACCCATAATGACATCACCGACTTCTAGCGGATCAGCATAGCTTTTTGCATCGCTCATACGACCGCGCATATAAGGGTCAAGCGATAAATAGACCGTGCGTAGTAGCATCTCATTGCTATCTGCTTTTGGCATCTCACTTGTTGCCATCTCGAAGTTATCGGCGTTCGGCTCACCCGTAGGGCGACTGGCTAACTTAATTTGACGGTTCTGTTGTTTGTTTTGTTGTTTGTCAAAACTCATGAATGATCTCCTATTCTATTTATTATTGATCAACTGCACATCTACAACACTAAAACTCATGGTCGTAGACAAAAACTTATACATACGCGGCTTAATAAGTAGCAAAAATTGATCCCAATAACCCATATTAGCAATTCACAGCGTATTACTCCTATGGGCTATTGAGGGTAAAGCGTTACGAAGCTTTACTGGTTGTTGCCCGCTCTAGAATACGGCGTGAGACTGTTAAGTCATTCTTATCATGCTCACCTAATTTGACCATCTTATGCGCCTCTAACTGCTCAATGATAGGATCGATAGCAGAGTCATCAAGATCGACGTCAGCTAGGCTTACGGGGAGACCTAAATCACGGAAGAAATCTTCGGTACGCACAATAGCAGCTTCTATAACCTCATCATCGCTTTGGTTATTATTCGCTTCAATATTCCAGACATTACGCGCGTACTGTAGGAGCTTATCTTTTTTGCTGTCTTTAAGCTCGCGCATGACTGACGGCAATACAATCGTCAAGGTGCGGGCATGATCAATAGCGTGTAATGAGGTCAGCTCATGACCTATCATGTGCGTGGTCCAATCTTGCGGCACGCCCGTACCAATCAAGCCGTTCAGCGCCATCGTCGCCGTCCACATGATATTTTTACGCGTTTCCATATTGTTAGGATCAGCTTTTACCGCATGGCCTTCTTCGATAAGTATTTTTAGCAGACTCTCAGCAAAAGCGTCTTGTACTTTGGCGTTAACTGGATAAGTAAGGTACTGCTCCATCACATGTACAAACGCATCTGCAACGCCATTCATGACTTGGCTATCGGGTAGGGTAAGGGTTTTGGCAGGGTCTAAGATGGAGAACTTAGGGAAAGCTAGCGGATTACCAAAAGGCAGTTTGGCTTGACGTTCGCTATAGTTGACTACGCCGCCTGAATTCATCTCAGAGCCTGTGGCTGGAATTGTCAATACCGCACCAAGATCCACCGCTGAATCTAGTTTTTTGGTATAACCAATCAGGGCGTCCCATGCTTTTTCACGTGAGACTGTACCATCGTCTTCTTTGAGTGAAGATACTAAGGCGACAAACTTACTACCGTCGATGACTGAACCGCCGCCGACCGCTAAGATAAAGTCGATATTATGCTCATTCACTTGATCCGCAGCTTTTAGCAAAGTAACAAATTCTGGATTGGGCTCTATACCGCCAAACTCAAAAACCTCGCGATTACCGTTCGCTGATAAGGCAGTTCTAACCTCGTCCAAAGTACCCGTACGCTCAGCTGAGCCGCCGCCATATGTGATAAGGACACGAGCATCAGTCGGCACAAGATCTGAGAGTTGTTCGATTTGGCCTTCGCCAAAGACGATACGGACAGGGTTGTAGTATTGAAAGTTATTCATAAAAATCCTAAATGATTAGCGTGATGATTTAATGTGAGCTGAGTAGTGATTAGCAGTGCTTTCTTAAAAGCTTTGACTAACCGCTATTTGATAAGTAGCCATTAACTATCTTTTGATGAATAGCATTGTACATCAATTAGACCAGTCGTCTAGTAAGTAAAATAAAAAAATAGGTCTCAGTTACAAAACAACGTAAGAAAGAGAGGCCTATGAGATAGTTAGAGAATGCCAGTCGCCATAGTTAACGACTAATGACTAACGACCTAATTGAATTGTTGTCATCTGCCACACCTCTGCTAACGAAGTGTTGGACTGACTGATTTTGGCAATCAAACTGGCGCCAAGCCAGGCAAAATACCAACGCTTAGCGATACTTTCAGCGGAGACATTATCAAGCTTCGGAATGGATTGATCGCTCCATCCTGCTTTGATAAGCTCAGTTAACCAGTTGATCGTTTGTTGATAGCCATTATGCAGAGCTTCTCGCATCGGCTCCGAGATATCAGCAACTTCAGCGCTGAGTTTAACGACTAAACACTTCCCATGGTCACAGCCGTTTTGCTGAGTATCGTACCAGTTCTGAAAATAGTCATAGATCTTTTGCTGAGCGCTACTGTTTTTGTCTGCAATAAGCTCTAAGCGTCTTTTATAACGAGTAAAGTAGTGGATGATAATCTCTTCACCAAAAGCTTCTTTCGAGGCAAAGTAATGATAAAAAGAGCCTTTAGGTACCCCTGCTGTGTCTAGTATTTGCTTGATACCTACGGCAGTAAAGCCTTTAGAGACAATAAGCTGATAACCCGTATCTAGCAGATGGGTCTTAGTGTTAGATAACGTTGTATCAGAGTGTCCACTATCTAAAGAAGGTAGTGAGTCAAAAGTAGCAGCGGTAGACATAAAAGTTATGTTCTCCTAATTTTATAATTTTGCTTATATTAGCGTTGTATCTTTAATTTATAGTCATTGTATTTTCCTGAACTTAGTTACTCAAAGCACTGAAGGCAAAAAGAAAATAAAGAGGCGTCAGTTACGTTCAGTCAACAAACTTTAATGCAAAATAGTCTGAGTTTTAGAGTAGCTATGTTAGCATTAGACCAGTCGTCTAGCAAGCTGACTTTTAATGGTTGAGTAGTTATTAAGTGGTTGTTAAGTGGTTATTGAGCTAAGAGAAGTGAGTTTAAACTCGTCACAATACTACGAGTACAGCTACTAACAATGTTAATAAAAGAGCCCCGCCAGTGCCACACTTGAATGTTCAACACGCCATAACCTAATAAATAAAAAGGAAAAGTTATGTCAAATAATACTGAAAATAAAAAAAGCGCTTATAGTGACTTTGACTTGCAGTACATTGCAGGCGAGTGGCAACAAGGGCAGGATGATAGCGTCAATACGAATACTAACCCTTTTACTGGTGAGACTTTAGTTAATATTCAGCAAGCGACAGAAGATCAGCTTGATGAAGCCTTTAAGGCGGCGCAAAAAGCGCAGCAACAGTGGGCACAAACGATGCCTGCTGAGCGCTCAGACCTACTATATAAGGTAGTTGAGATTTTAGATCAGCGCCAAGAGGAGATTGTCGATTGGCTGGTGAAAGAGTCGGGCAGTACTCGTATAAAGGCAATGGTGGAGTTTGGTAGTGCGCGCGCTATCACGGTAGAGGCAGCAACTTTTCCTAATCGTATGCATGGTGAGATTCGTCCGTCTAACATACCAGGTAAAGAAAACTTCGCTTATCGCGAGCCTATTGGCGTGATTGCGGTGATTAGTCCTTGGAATTTCCCACTGCACTTGACCCAGCGCTCTATTGCCCCTGCAATAGCCTTGGGTAATGCGGTGGTGCTAAAACCTGCTAGCGATACACCTATCACCGGCGGTCTGCTACTCGCCAAGATCTTTGAAGAGGCAGGCTTGCCAAAAGGCTTGCTCAACGTAGTCGTCGGCGCAGGTAGCGAGATTGGCGATGCTATCGTCACGCACGACATTCCAAGCTTTGTCTCCTTCACTGGCTCCACCGCAGTTGGCAAACACATCGGCGAGCTTGCTAATGGCGGCGATACTATCAAAGCTGTCGCATTAGAGCTTGGCGGTAACAATCCGTTTGTGGTGTTAGCAGACGCCGATCTAGAGAATGCGGTAAAGGCGGCAGTCTTCGGTAAGTTCTTGCATCAAGGTCAAATCTGTATTGCTATCAACCGCATCATCGTTGAAGATGCTATCTATGATGAATTCGTTGAGCGTTTCGTTGAACATGTAAAAACCATCAAAGTCGGTGATCCTAATGATAAAGATACGGCTGTTGGTCCTATCATTAATCAAGATCAGCTCGACTCTTTAAAAAATAAAATCGCTAAAGCTCAAGAGGAAGGCGCTAAGACATTACTCAGCGGTGAGATTGAAGGTCAAGTTGTGCCGCCTCATGTCTTCACTGAGGTAACTGCTGATATGGACTTATTCCGTAATGAGATCTTTGGGCCCTTAGTTGGCATTATTCGCGCACAAGATGAGGATGAGGCGTTGAAGCTTGCCAATGATACTGAGTATGGATTATCAAGTTCGGTGTTTACGACAGATATGGAGAAAGGCTTACGTTTTGCCCGTGGTATCAGAGCTGGGATGACTCATGTCAATGACATTACCGTCAATGACGAGAGCGTAGCACCATTCGGTGGTGAGAAAAACTCAGGTATTGGCCGCTTTAATGGCGAGTGGGTGCTAGAGGAGATGACGCGTCTGCACTGGGTGTCTTATCAGCACAAACCGCGTGACTATTCGTTCTGATCGTTCTGATGCTTTCTAATGCATTCTCATAAATATTTTAACTCGTAAAAAGACTGCTCTAGTAGCAGTCTTTTTTTGTACTTAGGAGGGTTAATTTCACTCATAAACGAATGGATTGAGTCTACTATTTTAGATTAAAGCCCAAAATAGATTGGATCTCCTCGACTGACATATTTCTGACTAACGCTTGCTCTTCGACATCTAAGCGGTTGCTGTGCTCTTTAATTAAAGTATAGATACTGCGGGAGATATCAGCAGTAGAAGCATAGTACATTTGCGGTTCTTCACGGGTGAGCTGAGTCAAAAACCTATTGATGATTTTACGTTTTTCTGCCGAAGCATTGTCTTCACTCACAGTTATCTCCTTTAATTATAGTTATCAAGATCTGTTTGATGATTGACCATTTAAGCAGGCTGCTTGTTTGTAGTCAATGTTTATTCTAGTCGTTATATTTAAGACTATTCGTCAATACTAAGCCCGCTTTTAACACGCCATATACTGTATCTTATTTTTTATCACATTATAGTTACTCTCAACAGTAACTATGATTAGTTAAGGTTTAGTAATAGCTAAGCACAATTACAAATGGCAGATAAGACATGACTAATGAGCAAAATAAAAACGTAGTAATGGTGCTATTTCACAACGATTTGCGTATTCATGACAATGCGACATTGAGTAAAGCGGCTGAACAGGCCAAATCAGGCAACCTTAAGTCAGGTTATCTACTGCCGGTATATGCTGTCGATTTGACTGAGGCGCTCAATCAAGAGGCTTGGGGTCAGGCTTATCATTTCGATAAGCTTGGGCATGCCCGCCAGCAGTTTATCAATGAAAGCTTGATCGATTTAGACAGGTCTTTGCAGAGTCTTGGGAGTCAATTACTGTACTTGCGCCAAGTGGATAAAGAATCAAGCGCCAATACTTTTAATCAGTTATGCCAGCTCATAGAGCAGCAGCAAGTGAGCGATATTTTTGTCAGTGATAGTGCCGATTATGCGCAGTTAAACGTTTATAATTTGTTGCGCGCTAAGTATCCTGATATTGCTTGGCATAGTGAGTCGATCAATACCTTGTATCCTACAATGCCGACCAAAGAGCTACCGCAAAGTTTTACTCAGTTTCGTAAAAAAGTCGAATATGCTCAAGATTTACTCAAAGCTGAAACAGATTTAGTAATAACTGAAACCCCAAGATCGCTGTCACCATTGCCTAAAGCACTGATTAATGAGTCAAAGTATGCTCTGCAATTACCCTCAGTTGACAAACCAAATCCTAATGACGAAAAAGATCAACCCAAATATCAAGGCGGTGAAAGTGCTGCGCTGAATCATCTAAAAAGCTATTTTGCTTCTAACGCCCCAAGCAGCTATAAAACCACCCGTAACGCTTTGGATGAGTGGACGCATTCAACGAAGTTCTCAGCTTGGCTTGCTAATGGCACACTATCAGTAAAGGTATTGCTCAATCGTCTGCGTCAGTACGAGCGCGAAGTCGTGGCCAATGGCTCAACTTATTGGATCTGGTTTGAGCTATTGTGGCGCGAGTATTTTTACTGGTATGCCATAGAGCATCAAGAAGATTTATTTTTATTTAAAGGTATTGGCGATTATAGACCTTCGACGCGTCATGATGATCAGCGTTTAGCGCAGTGGCAAAATGGTGAGACTAAATATCCAATTATTAATGCTTGTATGTGCCAGCTCAATCATACTGGTTATATGTCGAATCGTGGTCGGCAGCTGGTGGCGAGCTGTTTTATTCATGAGCTAGGTCTTGATTGGCGTTATGGCGCAGCCTACTTTGAGCAGCAGCTGATCGATTATGATGTTGGGAGCAATTGGGGCAACTGGCAATACTTAGCAGGAGTAGGGGCGGATCCTCGCGGCTCTAGGCAGTTCAATCTAAAAAAACAAACCCAGCAGCATGATCCTAACGGCGAGTTTATGGATAAATGGCTGTCATAATGAATTCTAATATGTAGTGTGAGTTGTCAATCATGAAAAAACTCAGTCCTTATCTAACTTTTGCCGGTAGCATTCCCTTTATCGCTTGCGCCATCTTACTCATAGTAGGAGTCGATAGTGTTTTAGCTTTAGGAAAAACTAGCAATATTCTAGCGACTTACGGCTTAGTGATTGCCACCTTTATGGCTGGGACGCAGTGGGGTAATCATTTGGCTTTAGCGGACGATAACCCTTGGGCTGCAAGGTTGCCTATCTTGAGTAACCTGATAACTTTAGTATTATGGTTTGGCTTTTTACTGTTATCGACAGCGGCTTTTATTTGGCTGTTAGTGATAGGGTTTATCAGCTTACTACTCATTGATTATGGACTTAATCAAGCGAGTATCATCACCACTAAATACTTTAGCGTTAGAAAGTATGTGACTTTGATTGTTGTTATCTCATTGATAATTTCTGTAGTACAAATATAAATAATTAAGAATATTTCATTGAGTGCTATATATGAGCTACCATTTAGGTGGCTTTTTTTTGTGATTTAAAAATTCTAGCTAGCTTCTCACATATTAAAAGAATGACAGACATTGAATAACTTATAACATTCATTTAAAATGAATCTTAAATAACAGTTATTTAAATGAATCACTAATCATAAGCTGAACGCTATGCAATCAATCAAATTACCGACGCAGCCACCAAGCTCGCCGCACCCCATACTCAATTTGAGCTTTCGCGTTTTCTTTAGTGGGGCGGCAGTCTTTGCAGTACTTATCATGACTTTATGGGCGTTCGTTTTTACCGGTCATACTGATATCGCCGCGCAGACATTGAATCCGCTGTATTGGCATGGTCATGAGATGATTTATGGTTATGCTTTAGCCGTGGTCGCAGGTTTTTTATTGACCGCTGTGCAGACTTGGACTGGGGTGAAGATGCCTTACGGCTATAAGCTGCTAGCTATTTTTAGCTATTGGTTAATTGCGCGCTTAAGCTGGCTGGGCTTTGGCTTAGGTCTAGATACTGGTGCGGGGCTACTACTATTAGCGGCTATATTTGATATGTTGTTTGTCGCCTCAATGGCGTGGGTAGTGTTTCGAGCAGTACTGCAAGTTAAGCAATATAAGCAAATGGGGATTTTGGCCAAACTTGCGCTACTCACCTTAGGCAACGGACTGTGCTATTGGGGAGTTTTTGCTAGTGATATGACTGTCACTAAGATAGGGGTGTATTTAGGGTTTTATCTGATCATCGGCTTAGTGTTGACGATTGGCCGGCGCGTGGTACCGTTTTTTATTGAGCGCGGATTGGCCCATGATGGTATTGATGTCAAAGTGCGCAATAGCAAATGGCAAGATGTCTTGAGTCTGGTTTTTTTCTTGACTTTTTTTATCATTGATCTATTTTATCCTAATAAATATCTGCTCACTATCACTGCTCTTGGCGTCGCTATAGTCAATCTCATACGTTTAGCCGGTTGGTATCACCCAAAGATTTGGCAAAAGCCTTTACTTTGGTCCTTGTATTTAGCGTTTTTTGGCATGTGTTTAAGCTTCGTCTTATACGCTTTGCAGCCTTGGCTTGGCTTTAGTCACAGTCTGGCGGTACATGCTTTATCCATCGCTGGCGTTGGTATGATGACACTGGCGATGATGGCGCGAGTATCACTAGGGCATACAGGGCGCAATATTCATCAGCCGCCAAAGATGGTCAATGTGATGTTTGCGCTCATGGTATTAGTATTTGTCAGCCGCGCATTTTTACCCATTATCGCTGTCGAACATTACTTATTATGGGTGATGATTGCGCAAGGCGCTTGGATTAGCTGCTTTGTACTATTTTGCATCAGCTATTTACCGATATTGTCCAAGCCCAGACCAGATGGTTTGTTTGGTTAAATTTGAATTGTTAAGGAGCATTTGCCCATGAAGTTGACGAACTATAGTGATTATGCGCTGCGCTCCTTAATCTATCTAGCCGTAAAGCCTGAGCCGCAGGCTTTAGCGAACATCAGTGATATTGCTAACAGCTATGATATCTCGAGAAGTCATCTGACAAAGATTATTCATCAATTAGGTCAATTGGGTTATATAGAGACGATTCGCGGTAAAAATGGCGGTATCAGGCTTGCCCGTGCGCCTGAAAATATCAATTTAGGTATACTCATTAAGCAGATAGAGCCGGACTTTGCGTTGGTTGAGTGCTTTGCGGCAACTGTACCTAAGACTGATGCCACGACGCAACATGGCTTACCGATAACCTTGATTGATGAAACGGCTGATGAGACAGCTAACAAGGCCTCATCAGTGACAAAGCAAGGCTGCGTCATCAGTCCTGTATGCCGATTAAAGGGGGTGTTTTTTGAAGCCCTTACTGCTTTTGTTAGCGTTTTAGAGGGCTATACTTTAGCTGATATCATTAATAATAAAATTGAATTAAAGGCTTTGTTATCTTAATTCAGTATTCGTGCTAAACATCAGGAGCGATAAAACATCTGGCTCGGATGCATATAAGCAGCGATATCATGTAATAGCGTACTGCTTTGTAGTAAAAGTTGTGCTATAACAATATATAACTAGCCTAAATATAGTCGATGCACTCTAAAAAGCGCATAGCGCTACTGGGATGAATTTTGCGCAGCCTCTGGGAACGCAGCACGCAAGTAAAATTTATACCAGTAGCGCGTTTAAATTTATATAACAGTTTTATTTTCAACTGACTATAGCTTCTCATTTCCCATAAAAGAGATAATCCGATGTTTAAAATAAAAGTAGAGCGTACCGTAAATAAACCGATTGATGAGGTGTTTGAAGCCATAAGCGATCATGCCAGTTATGGATTATTCAAAGCGGTAGGGACGGCTAAGCTACTAACAAAAGGCGATGACGAGCGTAACGGCGTTGGTGCTTTACGTACCATTCAGACGGGGCCAGTCAAATTTTGGGAGCGAATTACGGCGTTTGAGCGTCCGACTCATATGCAGTACAAGATTGAAAAAGCCAGACCTGTTAAAGTGGATCACCGCAAAGGAAGCATAGATTTAAAAGATTTAGGCGATGGTACTACGCAGGTAACATGGATATCTGAAGGTCGATTAGTGATACCATTACCCCTGATCGGCCGCTTGCTTGATCGCAAGATGCAAAAACAAGGTACGGTAGGATTTAGTAGTATACTCAAATCCATAGAAAGCCGCTAATTTAGCGGCTTCGTCTATTTTAAATTTTGAGCTTTATCTCGTAATCTTATTCTGCTTTGTTCTTAGCCGCTTCAAGCTCATTGAAGCGCGCTAACTGCTCAGGTGTGGCTGGCTGTTGATACTTCTGCTTCCATTCAGAGTAGGGCATACCATAGATCAGCTCACGAGCGTCTTCATAGTCGATGTCGATACCACGCTCCTCTCCAGCCGCTTTATACCACTTGGACAAGCAGTTGCGACAAAAGTCAGCAAGGTTCATCAGCTCGATATTTTGTACATCTTTACGCTCGTCTAGATGAGCAAGTAAACGGCGAAATGCCGCAGCTTCTAATTCAATGTTAGATTCTAGTTTTGCCATAGTTTTTCCTTATCTTTACTGTGCATCTATAAATGCAGAGGCTTTTATCATCTAACGCCGTAAAACCACGTCCTTCTAGGGCGTGGATATCAGGCGTCAATCGTTGTCGC